>JAGWTL010000331.1 GCA_028869035.1 Burkholderiales bacterium
GCCGGCAGTCACGCGAAGAATCGGCTGCCCGTGCAGCGCGCTCCAACCCGCCCCAAGCCAACGGAGGCCAGGCATGAACCCCATGAAACAACCCCTGCTGCAGGTGCGAGGCCTGAAAAAAGCCTACGGTGCCATCCAGGCCGTCGGTGGCGTGTCCTTCGAGGTGCAAGCCGGTGAGATCTTCGGTGTCATCGGGCCCAACGGCTCGGGCAAGACCACGCTGTTCAACAGCATGCTGGGGCAGATCGCACCTGACGAGGGCCAGATCCTGCTGCACGGCCAGGATGTGTCGAGGCTGGGGCCGCTGGCCCTGAGCCGACGCGGCGTGGGCCGCACCTTCCAGACCCTGCAGGTGTTCGGCAAGATGAGCGTGCGCGACAACCTGATCGTGGCCGCCCAGGAACACCAGGGCAGCCTGCTGAGCCGCATGTTCGCCCCCGGTGATTCGGGCTTAGGGGCCCGGGCTGACGCGCTGATCGACCAGTTCCACATCCGCCACGTGGCGGACAAAAAGGCGGGTGAACTGAGCTACGGCCAGCAGAAGCTGGTGGACATCGCCATGGCCTTCATGAGCGAGCCCGATCTGGTGCTGCTCGACGAGCCCTGCGCTGGCGTCAATCCGAGCCTGGTGGGCGGTATCTCGACCCTGCTCAAGGAGCTCAACCGCACACGCAAGGGCTCCTTCGTGGTGATCGAGCACAACATGGATTTCGTCATGGACCTGTGCCATCGTGTCATGGTCATGGTCGAGGGCCAGATCATGGCCCTCGGCACGCCGGACGAGATTCGCAGCAACAAGCAGGTGCTCGACGCCTATCTGGGGAACTGAAGATGTCGAATCCAAACTGCATTGAATTTGATGACGTGGTGGCGGGTTACAAGGATTTCATGATCCTCAACAACCTGTCCTTCCAGGCCCGGCGCGGGTCCATCACCCTACTGCTCGGCCCCAACGGGGCAGGCAAGTCCACCGTGCTCAAGACCCTGTTCGGTCTGCTCAAGCCGCGCCAGGGACGCATCCTGCTCGACGGCGCGGACATCACCGGCGCCGGCCAGAAGGAGTTGCTGGCGCGCGGCATCGCCTTCGTGCCGCAGGGGCGCAATCTTTTCGGCCAGCTCACGGTGTTCCAGAATCTGGAGCTCGGCGGCATCACCCTGGGCATGAAGACCACGCATGCGCGCATCCCCGAGGTGCTGGAGTTTTTTCCGCGCGTCAAGGAGCGCCTGCACTCGCAGGCCTCGGCCCTGTCGGGCGGCGAGCAGAAGCAGCTGGAGATCGGGCGTGCCCTGCTGCTGCGGCCCAAGGTGCTGCTGATCGACGAGCCCTCCATCGGCCTCTCGCCCATCGTGGTGCAGGATGTCTTCAGGCTGCTGCGTCGTCTGGCCGACCAGGGCGCCACCGTGCTCATGGTGGAGCAGAATGTCAAGAGCGCGCTCAAGGTCTCCGACGAGGCCATCGCGCTGGAGTCCGGTCGCCTGGTGCTGCACAAGCCGGCATCCGAGTTGCTGGCCGATCCAAACATCGAACGCCTGTTCCTGGGCGGCGCGCACGCGACCTCGTCTGCGGCCACCGTCTGAAACACCTGCCAGGAGTTGATGCCATGACCGTCGCCAGTCCGAACGAGGCCGCAACCGCTTCCGATCGCGAGCTTCCTGCCGAGGTCCCCAACCCCCTGGGACTGGAGGGCATCGAGTTCATCGAGTACACGACGTCCAAGCCCCAGGCCCTGGGCCAGGTGCTGGAGATGATGGGTTTCAGCCCCGTGGCGCGGCACCGTTCGCGCGAGGTCATGCTGTACCGGCAGGGCGATCTTAATGTGATCGTGAACGCGCACGAGGGGGATCTGTCGGGCGCCACGGTGCTGACGGAGAAGCCCCGGATCGCGGCCATCGCGCTGCGCGTGCGCGATGCGGCGGCGGCCTATCAGCGGGCCATCCGCAAGGGCGCCTGGGCCGTGCCCGTGCACGTGGAGGTGATGGAGCTCAACATCCCGGCCGTGCATGGCGTGGGGTCGAGCCGGATCTACTTCGTCGATCGGCATCGCGAGTTCTCGATCTACGACGTCGATTTCATCAAGATTCCCGGTGCATCCCGGCATCCGCCGGCTGTGGCCGGCCTGCATTTTTTCGGCGTGGTCCAGTACATCGGCAACGGACGCGGCTGGGACTGGGTCGAGTTCTACCAGGAACTGTTCGGTTTCAGGCAACTGGCCGAGGACCGGCACTTCGGCATCATGCACAAGGGGCGCATCCTGCAGAGTCCCTGCAACAGCTTTTATGTCCAGCTGATCGAGCCCGAGCCCGGCATTCTGGACGTGGACGACGACGAGCGCCTGCAGCGCATCGGCCTGGGCTGCCCCGATGTCTTGGCCGCTGTGGCGGCACTGCGCCAGCGGGGCATGGCGTTTGTCGAGTCCACGGGCGTGCACAGCGGTGATCGTGGGGCCCTGAGCAGCACCTATATGGGCGGCGTGGTCTTCGAGCTCGTGCACGACGTGCGGGGTTGAGCAGCATGAGCCGGCTGGACGGGAACTTCGACAATTTCGGGATGGACACCATCACGCTGGCCGGCCCGCTGGAGGCTCGCCTGGCGGCCGTTCGTGCGGCAGGGTTCACGCAGATCATGCTGTCGGCCCGGGATCTGGTGGGGCATGCCGGCGGTCTGGAGGCCGCCATCGACGCCGTCAAGGCCAGCGGTCTGCGCGTGACGGGTTTCCAGGTGCTGCGGGATTTCGAGGGCCTGTCAGGCCATCTGCATGACTACAAGGTCGACGTGGCCAAGTCCATGCTGCAGATGTGCCACGCCCTGGACTGCAGCGTGCTGCTGGTCTGTTCCTCCACCTCGATCCATGCGAGCGCTACGGTGGAGGACCTGGTGCGCGATCTGCGCAAGCTGGCCATGCTGGCCATTCCCCTGGGCATCCGGGTGGTCTACGAGGGGCTGTCCTGGGGGCGCACCATCAACGAGTTCACGACGGCCTGGGACGTGGTGAGCCGCGCCGACATGCCGAACCTGGGCATCGGCCTGGACTCCTTCCACATCTTCGCCGCCAAGACGCCGCTGGAGGAGCTGGAGCTGCTGGACCCGGACAAGATCTTTCTGGTGCAGCTGTCGGACTTCATGTGGAACGAAGTCCGCACGCCCGAGGAGCGTATGGCCACGGCGCGG
>JAGWTL010000332.1 GCA_028869035.1 Burkholderiales bacterium
GGAAACAGTTCGGCCAGGTGCGCGCGGATCACGCTGGAGAGCGAGACGAAAAGACGGCGTTTGCCACACAGGGTCTGGGGCAGGCGAATCAGGCGTGGCAGGGCGCGGGGCACCTTGACGATGGCGATGTCGTTCTCGCGCCCGAAGGCGTCGTGCCCGCCCAGGCGCACGATGAAGTTGAGCGACTTGTTGGCCACCTGCGGAAAGGGGTGGGAGGGGTCGAGCCCCACCGGGATCAGCAGAGGCCGCACCTCCTGCTCGAAGTAGTGCTTGACCCAACGCCGCTGCGCGGTGTTGCGCTCGCCGTGCGAAATGATCTTGATGCCCTGCTGCTCGAAAGCCGGCATCAATCCCTCGTTGTACAGGGTGTACTGGCGTTCCACCAGGCTATGGATAGCCACCGACAGCGCGTCGAAGGAGGTAGCGGTGTAGGCGCCCTGCCGGTCCTGGCCCTGCTTGGCGCTCAGGTGCGGCTCGGCGCGGACCTCGAAAAATTCATCGAGATTGGACGAGACGATGCACAGGTAGCGCAGGCGCTCCAGCAGGGGCACGTCCGTCCGTCCGGCCCAGTCAAAGACCCGCTCGTTGAAGGCCAGGATGCTCTGGTCGCGGTCCAGCAACGCCGGCGCGGTGTTCGGGTAGACGCTCTCGGCAGACACGGCGGGATCCAGGCTGTAAGGTTGCAAGATCATGACAAATTGTTTACAACCATGATGACAAAGTTGTGACAACCTTACTCTACGACAAGCTTGTGGCTTGTGGCTTGCGGCTTGCGCGCCGGGACCAGATGGGCCAGGAACTGCCGGCCGGCCTGCTCCCAGCTGAACACCTCGGCCCGCTGGCGGGCGGCACGGCGCGGCACGGCCTGGACGCGGTACCAGGCCTGCGCCAGGTCCTCGGCCAGCACTCCGCCCTGGGCCCGGCCCTGGTGCTGGCCCAGCACTTCCAGCGGGCCGTCCACCGGGTAGGCCGCCACTGGCGTGCCGCAGGCCATGGCCTCCAGCATGACCAGACCGAAGGTCTCGGAGCGGCTGGGCATGACAAACACATCGGCCGCTCCATAGACCTGCGCCAGTTCGGCCCGCGGCAGGATGCCCAGCCAGCGCACGCCCGGGTAGCGCTCCTTGAGCGTGGCTTCCAGCGGACCCACGCCGCAGACGATCTTGCTGCCGGGCACGGAAAGCTTCAGGAAAGCCTCGATGTTCTTTTCATAGGAGACCCGGCCGACAAAGAGCGACACAGGGCGGGGCAGATCCTGCAGTTGGGGGTGCAGGCGCACCTTGTCCTGGTAGGGGAAGAGTCTCAGGTCCACACCGTGGGTCCACGGACGCAGATTGCGGAAGCCGCGCTGCTGCAGCAGGTTCAGCACGCCCTGGGTAGGCACCAGCACGCCCGCGGACGGCCGATGGAAGTGGCGAAACAGGGCATAGCCCAGGACGAGGGGCAGGTGCAGCGCGGCCCGCAGGATTTCCGGGAAGCGGGTGTGATAAGCCGTGGTAAAGGCCAGGCCGTGCCTGAGGCAATAAGACCGCGCCGCCCAGCCCAGCGGGCCTTCGGTGGCGATGTGGATAACCTCGGGCGCCAGCGCGTCCAGGCGCTGGCTCAGCGCCTGGCGCGGCCGCACCGCCAGGTCGATGCCGGCATACCCCGGGCAGGGGCGCGTGCGGAACTGGCCGGGATGGATCACGTCGATCTCGTGCCCGGCCTTGAGAACTTCGCGCACCAGTTCCACCAGCGTGGTCACCACGCCATTGACCTGAGGCTCCCAGGCGTCGGTGACGAGTGCGATCTTCATGCGGCGGCGGCGCGCACGGCTGCCTGCAAGGCCTGGCCCGGGGACGTGTCGCCCCAATGCACGAGTTCGAGCCGGCCGTCGTGGTGCTCGACCAGGGCGGTCAGGCTTTCGACCCAGTCGCCGTCGTTGCAATAGAGGATGCCTTCGATCTCGCGGATCTCGGCGTGGTGAATGTGGCCGCAGACCACGCCCTGGTGGCCGCGTTTGCGCGCCTCGTGCGCCACGGCCTGCTCGAAGTCGCTGATGAAGTTGACCGCCTTCTTGACCTTCTGCTTCAGGTAGGCCGAGAGCGACCAGTAGGGCAGGCCGAACTTGGCGCGCAGGTGGTTGAGGTAGCGGTTGAGCTTGAGCGTGAACTCGTAGAGATTGTCACCCACATAGGCCAGCCACTTGGCGCACTGGATCACGCCGTCGAAATAGTCGCCATGGGTGACCCACAGGCGCTTGCCGTCAGCCGTGACGTGGACGGCGTCCTCCACCACCTCGATGCCGCCGAACTGGTGGCCGATGAAACCCCGCGCGAACTCGTCGTGGTTGCCCGGCACGAAGACCACGCGGCAGCCCTTGCGCGCGCGGCGCAGCAGCTTCTGCACCACGTCGTTGTGGGCCTGCGGCCAGTACCAGCGCCGGCGCAGCTGCCAGCCGTCGATGATGTCGCCCACCAGGTAGAGGTGCTCGCTGGAGCTGGCCTTGAGGAAGTCCAGCAGGTCCTCCGCGCGGCAGCCGGGTGTGCCCAGGTGCAGGTCGGAGATGAAGACCGCGCGGTAGCGCTTGCCGCCGCCCTTGTCGTCCTCATGATCGTCGTCATGTCCCTGGCGCGCCATGGCCTGCCCCAGCCAGCTGCTGCGGTGTTCGAGCGCGCTCTTCATCAGGCGCCGAAGAAGTGTTTGCGGTAACGCGCCGGCAGATCGCTGATGCGCATCAGCATGGGCAGGTCCGCGCTGTTGAAGTCAGGGTCCCAGGCCGGGGCGCCGAGCACCTTGGCGCCCAGGCGCAGGTAACCCTTGATCAGGGCCGGCGGCTCGACGTCCAGGCTGCCGTCGAGCTCGTCGACCGGCAGCGGCAGGCGCGGCCAGACCTGGTGCTCGATGGGCGCCATGTGGGTCTCGCGCACCTGGCGCCAGATGCTGGCCGCCACGTCGCCACGGACCATACCGTTGTGCAGCATGGGGATGCTGGCGCAGCCGATCATGGTGTCGAGCTTGTTGCGCACCATGAACTCGGTCAGAGCGCCCCACAGGGCCATGATGACGCCGCCGTGGCGGAAATCGGGGTGCACGCAGCTGCGGCCCAGTTCCACCATGCGCTCGCGCAGGGCGCGCAGGCGCGTGAGGTCGAACTCCAGCTCGCTGTAGGTGCTGCCGATGCGC
>JAGWTL010000333.1 GCA_028869035.1 Burkholderiales bacterium
TGCCCGCCTCCCAGTTGGTCAAGGCCAACGGCTGGATCGAAGGGCTGACCATTGCCTCCATCATCCTGGGCGTGCTGCTGGGCGGCCAGCTGGTGGGCCCTGCAGTGTCCCAGGTCCTGCTGGGCATCGACCTGCCGCTGATCACCACCGGCATCGACACCGCGCCCGAGGCCGCCATTGCCGTTCTGATTCTGGTCTACCTGCTGGCGGCCTGGTTCAACACCCGCATCCCGCACACCGGCGTTGAAATGCGTCCCATGCCCAGCAACCCGCTGGCCCTGCTGCCCGATTTCTGGCGCTGCAACACCCGGCTCTGGCAGGACCGCCTGGGCCAGATCTCGCTCTCGACCACCACCCTGTTCTGGGGCGTGAGCGGCAACCTGCGCTACATCGTGCTGGCCTGGGCCGCCGCCGCGCTGGGCTACAGCGTCACGCAGGCGTCCTCGCTGGTGGGTGTGGTGGCCATCGGCACGGCCGTGGGCGCCGTGGTGGCCTCCATGCGCATGCGGCTGGAGGACGCCACGCGTGTCATGCCCCTGGGCATCGCCATGGGCGTGCTGGTGATTCTGCTCAACTTCATCGACAACGTCTGGGTGGCGGCGCCCTTCCTGGTGCTGCTGGGTGGCCTGGGTGGTTTCCTCGTGGTGCCGATGAACGCGCTGCTGCAGCATCGCGGCCACAACCTCATGGGCGCCGGCCGTTCCATCGCCGTGCAGAACTTCAACGAACAGACCTGCATACTGGGACTGGGTTTTCTCTACAGCTTCTGCACGGGCATGGGCGTCTCGGCCTTCGGCGCCATCGCCGGTTTCGGCCTCCTGGTGGCCGGCTTCATGTGGCGGATCAAGCGCTGGCACGAGCACAACTGCCAGAAGTACCCCGAGGAAGTCGAGCACCTGCTCGATATCGCCAGAAACGACAACCTTCACGGTTGATGGCTGCCGCGCAGCCCGGGGTCCCATGAATACGCAACTCGCCGCCTGGGCCCTGGTGCTCAACGCCTTCGTCTGGGGCGTCTCCTGGTATCCCTTTCGCCTGCTCGAAGCCCAGGGCCTGCACCCGCTGTGGTCCACAGCCCTGATCTACGGCCTGTGCCTGGCCGGCCTGCTGGCCTGGCGCCCCACAGTCTGGCGCCACTTGCTGCGCCACCCCTTCCTGCTCCTGCTGGCCTGCGCCTCGGGCCTGACCAATGTGGGCTTCAACTGGGCGGTCACCGTGGGCGACGTGGTGCGCGTGGTGCTGCTGTTCTACCTCATGCCTGTCTGGTCCGTGCTGCTGGCCTGGGCCCTGCTGGGCGAGCGCCCCCGCGCCCTGGCCCTGCTGCGCCTGAGCCTGGCCCTGGTGGGCGTGGCCATCGTGCTCAAGGCGCCCGACTCGCCCTGGCCCCTGCCCGCCAGTCTGCCCGACTGGCTGGCCCTGGGCGGCGGCTTCTGCTTCGCGCTGACCAATGTGCTGCTGCTCAAGCTCAAGGACACGGCCGAGGAAGCGCGCATGGTGGCCATGTTCGGCGGCGGCACCCTGCTGGCGGCCAGCGTGGCCCTGCTGAGCCAGTCTGCCGGCCTGGCCACGCTTCCCCCCGCGCCTGCCCCAGGCTGGGTCGGGCTGGTGCTGCTCACCAGCCTGGCCTTCCTGACCGCCAACCTGGGCCTGCAGTACGGCGCCGCGCGTCTGCCGGCCGCCGCCACAGCGCTGATCATGCTGACCGAGGTGGTGTTCGCCAGCGTCTCGGCCGTGGCCCTGGGCGCGGCCGAGCTCTCGGCCCGCACCCTGCTGGGGGGCGCGCTGATCCTGCTGGCCGCCTTGCTGGCGGCGCGTACGCCGGCGCCGGCCTGAATGCGCCGGCTGCTGCTGGCATGTGTCTCCACTCGCACCCACACACCATGTCGACTGTCTACGATTTCGAGGCCGAGCAGATCGGTGGCCAGCCCGTCGCCCTGAGCCAGTTCCGAGGCAAGGTCATGCTGATCGTCAACACGGCCAGCGCCTGTGGTTTCACGCCGCAATTTGCGGGACTGGAGGAACTGCACAAGGCCTATGGCCCGCAGGGCCTGGTCGTGCTGGGTTTTCCCTGCAACCAGTTCGGCGCCCAGGACCGCGGCAGCAACCACGAGATCGCCAGCTTCTGCCAGCTCAACTACGGCGTGAGCTTCCCCATGATGGCCAAGATCCAGGTGAACGGACCCCAGGCCCACCCGCTCTACCAGTGGCTGGTGCGGGAAGCCCGGGGCCTGCTGGGCAGCAAGTCCATCAAATGGAACTTCACCAAGTTCCTGGTTGGCAAGGACGGCAGGGTGCTCAGGCGTTATGCGCCTTACACGGAACCCCGGCGCCTGTACCGGGACATCGAGGCTGCGCTGGCGACCTGAATCGCCGGCCCGGCTTCAGTGCGGCGTCAGCGCCTCGTCCAGCAGCTCCACCCAGTGCTTCACCGGCGTGACGGTGCCACTCTGCAGGTGCGTGATGCAGCCGATGTTGGCGGAGGTTATGGTCTGCGCTTGCATCTCGGCCAGGTTGGCGAGCTTGCGGTCGCGCAGCGCGTAGGCCAGCTTGGGGTTCAGCACCGAGTAGGTGCCGGCCGACCCACAGCACAGATGGGGCTCGACGCGGCAGGTGTTGACCTTGAAGCCGAGCGCACCCATGTGCTCTTCCACGCCGCCGCGCAGCTTCTGCCCGTGCTGCAGGGTGCAGGGCGGGTGAAAGGCGATCTGGCCGGTCTTGGCACTCACCTTGCCGCGCAGCTTGTCGACCAGCTCAGGCAGCAGCTCGCTCAAGTCCTTGGTCAGCTCGCTGATGCGCCGGGCCTTGGCCGCGTATTGCGGATCGTCCTGCAGGATATGACCGTACTCCTTGACGGTGACGCCGCAACCCGAGGCGTTCATCACGATGGCCTCCACGCCGCCCTCGATGTGCGGCCACCAGGCGTCGATATTGGCCCGCATCTCCGCCTTCCCGCCGTCCTGGTCGTTCAGGTGAAACTTCACGGCGCCGCAGCAGCCGGCTTTCTGTGCCACCACGGTCTGGATACCAGCCGCGTCGAGCACGCGGGCGGTGGCGCTGTTGATGTTGGGCATCATGGCCGGCTGCACGCAGCCCGCGAGCATCAGCACCTTGCGCGCATGGCTGCGCGTGGGCCAGGCGCCGGCGTCTT
>JAGWTL010000027.1 GCA_028869035.1 Burkholderiales bacterium
TGTCTCGTATCGATCGCTATGTCATGCTGGAACCATCAACTGGGCCGTGCCGGGGATGGCATCCCCCTCACCCAGCAGATCAGAACTTTAGCGGATTGGGCGCTCCGGCGAAGTCCACGGCGATCACATCCCGGGACGTCAGGCTTGCACCACCAGCATCGAGGTTGTCTCCCCTCATTCCTCCAGGTCACCCCACCCACTGACCTTGCTGAACAGCACCTCGCCAGTCGGGACATGAACCACACGAACAACGCCACCCGGCGGGTCCGTGATGCTCTTGGCGGCCAGGGACACGGCCAGCTCTCGGCTGGCCAGCCGGGAACCGTTGCGGACGTTCGTGCGGGGCAGCGATGCCACGATGGGGGAGGAGCTTTCGATCTTGTAGGGCAAGGTGGTCATGGCAGCCTCACATGGGTGGATACGCGCTCGGAAAAGATAGCTTCCCATGGGAGTTTTACAAGCGTATGGGAAAGTCCCCCAAAACTTCTCATCGAGATGTAAGTCCTGAGACGAATAGCCTATTGCCTGTCATGGCGTCGTCACGCTGAGTTACGCCCGGAAGCATCAAAAACCCGCCCCCTGCTCATGCAAGAGGCGGGTTGCTCTTTTCGCTGCAGCCGGCGAACCGGCCGTTGAGGCTCAGGCCTTCTCGAAGCTGAACTGCCCCGGGTTCCTGACCGGGTCCACGTCGACGGCAATGACGTCCTTGGGCGCGAAGCGACCTTCGAGCAGCAACTTGGAGAGCGTGTTCTCGATGCGCTGCTGGATGGCGCGCTTGAGCGGCCGGGCACCGAATACGGGGTCGAAACCCACCTTGGCCAGTTCGGCCAGGGCCTTGTCGGACACCTGGAGTGCCAGTTCCATCTTGCCCAGGCGGTCCTGCAGGGCCTGCAGCTGGATGCCGGCAATGCGGGTGATGTGCGCGGCGTCCAGCGCGTGGAAGACCACGGTCTCGTCGATGCGGTTCAGGAACTCGGGGCGGAAGTGGTTCTTGAGCTCACCCCAGACCGCGTCCTTCACGTCTTCATAGGGCTCGCCCACCATGCTCTGGATCAGGTGCGAGCCGATGTTGCTGGTCATCACGATGACCGTGTTCTTGAAGTCCACGGTGCGGCCCTGGCCGTCGGTCAGGCGGCCGTCGTCCAGCACCTGCAGCAGCACGTTGAACACATCGGGATGGGCCTTCTCCACCTCGTCGAGCAGCAGCACGCTGTAGGGCTTGCGGCGCACGGCTTCGGTCAGGTAACCGCCCTCCTCGTAACCCACGTAGCCCGGCGGCGCGCCGATCAGGCGGGCCACGGAGTGTTTCTCCATGAACTCGCTCATATCGATGCGCACCAGATGGTCCACGCTGTCGAAGAGGAAACCGGCCAGGGCCTTGCACAGCTCCGTCTTGCCCACGCCCGTGGGGCCGAGAAAGAGGAAGGAGCCCGTGGGGCGGTTCGGGTCGCTCAGGCCTGAACGCGAGCGGCGGATGGCGTTGGCCACCGCGCTGATGGCTTCGTCCTGGCCCACCACGCGCTCGTGCAGCTTGGTTTCCATCTGCAGCAGCTTGTCCTTCTCGCCCTGCATCATCTTGGCCACAGGAATGCCGGTGGCGCGGCTGACCACCTCGGCGATTTCCTCGGCGCCCACCTGCGTGCGCAGCAGGCGCGGCGCACTGCCCTCGCCCTGGGCCTGTTCGCGGGCCTGGGCTTCCTTGAGCAGTTTTTCCAGCTCGGGCAGCTTGCCGTACTGCAGCTCGGAGACCTTGGCGAAATCGCCCCTGCGGGTCAGCTCGGCGATCTGCACCTTGAGCTTCTCGATGTCTTCGCGTACGTGCTGGCTGCCCTGGGCCTGAGCCTTTTCGGCTTTCCATATCTCGTCGTAGTCGGCGATCTCTTTCTGCAGCTTGCCGATCTCTTCCTGGATCAGTTCCAGGCGTTTTTGCGAGGCATCGTCCTTTTCCTTTTTCATAGCCTCGCGCTCGATCTGCAGCTGGATCAGCCGGCGGTCGAGCTTGTCCATGACTTCGGGCTTGGAGTCGATCTCGATCTTGATCTTGGCGGCGGCCTCATCGATCAGGTCGATGGCCTTGTCGGGCAGGAAGCGGTCGGTGATATAGCGGTGGCTCAGCTCGGCCGCAGCCACGATGGCTGGGTCGGTGATGTCCACGCCGTGGTGCACCTCGTATTTCTCCTGCAGGCCGCGCAGGATGGCGATGGTCTGCTCCACGGTGGGCTCACCCACCAGCACCTTCTGGAAACGGCGCTCCAGCGCGGCGTCCTTCTCGATGTACTTGCGGTATTCGTCCAGCGTGGTGGCGCCGATGCAGTGCAGCTCGCCGCGCGCCAGCGCCGGCTTGAGCATATTGCCGGCGTCGATGGCGCCTTCGGCCTTGCCCGCGCCCACCATGGTGTGCAGCTCGTCGATGAAGAGGATGATGCGGCCTTCGTCCTGCGAGACTTCCTTGAGCACGGCTTTCAGGCGCTCCTCGAACTCGCCCCGGTACTTGGCGCCGGCCAGCAGGCCCGCCATGTCCAGCACCAGCACACGCTTGTCGCGCAGACTCTCGGGCACTTCGCCGTTGACGATGCGCTGCGCCAGGCCTTCGACGATGGCGGTCTTGCCCACGCCGGGCTCACCGATCAGCACGGGGTTGTTCTTGCTGCGGCGCTGCAGCACCTGGATGGCGCGGCGGATCTCGTCGTCGCGGCCGATCACCGGGTCCAGCTTGCCGGAGCGGGCACGTTCGGTCAGGTCCAGGGTGTATTTCCTGAGGGCTTCGCGCTGGCCTTCGGCTTCGGGGTTGTCCACGGCCTGGCCACCGCGCACGGCTTCGATGGCGGCTTCCAGCGATTTGCGAGTCAGGCCGTTGGCCTTGACCAACTGGCCGATATCGCCCTTGCTGTCGGCCAGGGCCAGAAAGAAAAGTTCGCTGGCGACGTACTGGTCACCCCGCTTGATGGATTCTTTTTCAGCAGCCTGCAGCAGGGACACCAGGTCACGCCCGACCTGCACCTGTTCCTGGCCTTCCACCTGCGGCAGCTTCTTGACGGCAGCCTCGGCGCCGGCCAGCAGCCCCACCACATTGACACCCGCGCGCTGCAGCAGGGCCTTGGGGCCGTCCTGCTGGCGCAGCATGGCCACCAGCAGGTGGGCCGGTTCGATGTAGGCGTGGTCATTGCCCAGGGCCAGCGTCTGCGCTTCGCCCAGGGCTTCCTGGAATTTGGTGGTGAGTTTGTCGATCCGCATGAAATTCTCCGATTGCAGCCCAGCTTTGGGTGCGCAAGCTGAATTTCAAGGGCTGGGATCGGGAATCATTTTGACGGATATCAAAGCCGGGGCATTCAGGGTCGGCCTGACCGTCAAGCGGCCCGCGATTCAGGTGAGCTTCACAGCATCCTGCGAGAAACCGGCCACGCGCTTGTAGTTCTCCGAAATCTGGCGCAGCTCTTCCTGGCTGATCAGGTCGTCGATATGGCGAAAGGGCTTGCCGCCCGAGAGCTCATCGACCTTGATGTTGATGAAGTCCGGCGGCGTGCTGCGGTTGGTGCGCACCACGCGGGCTGTCGTTTCCACGCGGGCCTGGTCGTAGATCTGCAGGGCAGCCTGCGGGTCGGGCGTGACGGCCAGCAGCTCGGCCAGCGTGCGCGCGTCGATCAGGCCCTGGGCTGCGCCGTTGGAGCCACGCGGGTACATGGGGTGGGCGGCGTCGCCCATGAAGGTGACACGGCCGAAGGTCCAGCGCGGCACCGGGTCCTTGTCCACCATGGGGTACTCGAGGATGTGCTGGGCGTTGGCGATCAGCGCCGGCACGTCGAGCCAGTCGAACTTCCAGTCGGCATAGATGGCCTCGAAGTCGGCCTTGTTACCGGGGCGGTTCCAGTCGTTCATGGACTCGCCCTCGTGCTGGATCTCGGCCATCCAGTTGATGAGCTGGCTGCCCTGCCCGTCCACGTTGTCGACGATGGGGTAGATCACCATCTTGCCCGTGAGGATGGAGCCCACGCGCATATAACTCTTGCCCGTGAGGATGGGCTTGTGCACGGTGACACCGCGCCAGGTGTTGATGCCGGCGAAGGCCACCTGCTCGTCCGGGTAGAACTGGCGGCGGATGGTGGAGTTGACGCCGTCGCAGGCGATGACGATGTCGGCGGGCACACCGGGGCGATTGTTTCCACTGGCATCGACGAAATGCACGGTGGCGCCGAGTTCGTCCTGGGTCACGCCGGTGCAGCGGTGGTCGGTGTGGATGCGGGCGGGACCGAGCTGCGCCAGGGCCTCCTCGAACAGGATGCGGTGCAGCTTGCCGCGGTGGATGCCGACTTCCGGGACGGGATAACCGGCATGCCGACCACGCGGCTCACGATAGATATACTGGCCGTAGCGATTGAAGAACACGCTCTCCAGATTCTCGATGCCCGCGGCTTCGAGCCTGCTTTGCACGCCCAGCGCTGCGAGCTCGCGCATGGCGTGCGGCAGCAGGGTGATGCCCACGCCCAGCTCCTTGACCTCAGGCACGGCCTCGTACACGTCACAGGCGATGCCGCGCTGGTGCAGCGACAGGGCGAGGCCCAGGCCGGCAACACCCCCGCCCACGACGGCGATGCGGGTGCCCTGATGCAACTCGCCCATGGGCCTACTCCGCCTTGATGCCGTTGCGCCGGATCACGTTGCCCCAGCGCGGGTAGTCCTTGTTCACGATGGTCATGAGTTCCGCCGGGGTGGAGGATGCCGCGTCCAGGCCAGCCTTGCCCAGCACCTCGCGCACCTCGGGCAGCTTGAGGATGGCGGCGATCTCGCCATTCAAGCGCTGCTGCACCGCCACCGGCGTTTTGCCCGGCACGAAGAAGGCGTACCAGAGGTCCACGTCCACACCCTTGGCGCCCAGTTCCTCGAAGGTGGCCACGTTGGGCGACACCGGGTGGCGCTTGGGGCTGCCCACGGCCAGGGCGTTGAGCCGCCCGCTGTTGACGAAACCCTGCGCCACGTGCACCGGCAGGAAACCCACGTTGAGTTCACCCGCGAGCAGGTCGGTGGTGTAGCCCGCCGTGCCGCGGTAAGGCACGTGCAGCATGAAGGTCTGGGTCTGCGCCTTGAAGAGTTCCATGGCCATGTGGTGCGGTGTGCCCACACCGGGCGAGCCGTAGCTGATGCTGCCGGGTTTGGCGCGGGCCTGGGCCAGCAGGTCCTGCAGGGACTTGATGCCGGTCTTCGGATTCGCCACCAGCATCAGCGTGCCCCAGGCCGCCATGGAAACCGGGGCGAAATCCTTCACCGGGTCGAAGGGCACGTTCTTGTAGAGCTGCGCGGCCATGAGCATGGTGTTGGCGCCCATGAGCAGGGTGTAACCATCCGCGTTGCTCTTGGCCACCTGGTCGGCGCCGATGTTGCCGCTGGCACCGGGCACATTGGCCACCACCACGGTCTGACCCAGGCGCTCGGACAGCCTGGGCGCCACAGTCCGGGCGATGGTGTCCATGCCCGTGCCGGGCGTGAAGGGCACGATGATGCGCACGGGCTGGGCGGGCCAGGGCTGGGCCAGGGCCGTGCCGGCCAGCAGGAGCAGCCCTGCGAACAGATGCTTGATCGTCTTCATCTCGGTCTCCTCGTCTCGTGGATTACTTCAGTTTGAACACGGTTTCGGCGTTGGTCTGGAAGAACTGGCGCTTGTGCGCCAGCGGCATGTCCATGGCGTCGAGGATGTTGACCTCGTCGGGCGCGTACTGGTAGGGATAGTCCATGGCATACATCACGCGGTCGGTGCCCATGAAGTCCTGCGTGAACTTGATGGCCTGTTCCCAGGCCACGCCGCTGTTGGTGATGTAGAAATGCTCGCGCAGGTACTCGCTGGGGCGCTTCCGGATCGGCTGGATGCTCGGGTAGCGCTTGGACTTCACCGTGGCCTGGTGCATGTAGTCCAGGCGGTAGGCCCAGAAGGGCAGCGCCTCGCCCATGTGGCCCAGGATCATGCGCAGCCTGGGGAAGCGGTCGAAGACGCCGGCGGTGATGATGCGCATGGCATGCAGGCCGGTCTCGACGCCGAAGCCGTAGATGGCGCCGTCCAGGCCGCATTCCTGGAAAGGCTGCAGCATGCCGGGCGGCAGCGCATTGGGGTGCAGGTAGATGGGTGCATCACAGGCCTCGGCGGCGGCGAAGATGTCCCAGAATTTGGGATCGGACAGGTACTCGCCCTGGGTGTGGGAGTTGATGATGACCGAGTGCATGCCCAGCTTGTTCACGCCGCGCTCGATCTCCCTGGCCGCCGCCGCCGGGTCCTGCGGGGCCACGGCGATCATGCCGACAAAACGCGTGGGGTGGCGGCGCACGGCTTCGGCCAGCTGGTCGTTGGCGGACTGCACGAAGGACACGGCCGTGCCTTTGTCCATCACCTGTGCACCCGGAGACGTCAGCGAGAGCACGGCCATGTCCACGCCCGCCGCGTCCATGTGCTGCAGGCGCAGCTGGTCCAGGTCCAGCAGGCCGCGCATGATGTGCTGCGCCCGCTCGCTGGGGCTGCTCATGTAGAAACCCATGAGGCCGCGAAAGCCCGCGTCGGCGTCACCGCGGTCCAGGATCTTCTTGTAGATGTCGAGCATCTCCTGCGTGGCGAACGCCTCTTCGGTGGCGATGCGCAGGTAGGGTGCCTTTTGCGGGGGGGCCGGCTTGGCCAGATTGGGGAGCTTGATCTCCATGCCGTCGATCCTGGGTATTGATAAGAACTCTTACCATCCTAAGGTCTGGACCGCCCCACCGACACTGAGGTTTCTACTGATGCTGACCCGGGAACCGGGAGGCAGGCCCGGGGATCAGGCGGTGGAATTGCCCGAGGTGATGCCCCATTTGGCCAGGGCCTGGTCGTCGCTGACACGGGCATCGACCCAGCGTGCGCCCTCGGGTGTCTGTTCCTTTTTCCAGAATGGCGCCTGGGTCTTGAGGTAGTCCATCAGGAACTCGCAGGCCTGGAAGCTCTCGCCGCGGTGCGCGGACGTGACGACGACCAGCACGATCTGGTCCAGCGGCTGCAGCAGACCGACGCGGTGGATGACACGGGCGGCGTAGATGTCGAAGCGCTGGAAGGCTGCGTCGATCATGTCTTCGATGGACTTCTCGGTCATGCCCGGATAGTGCTCAAGCTCCATGGTGCTGACGGCGTTGCCATCATTGCGATCACGCACGGTACCAACGAAGCTGCAAACAGCGCCCACGCGCTTGTCCTGCGCGCGCAAGGCGGCGATCTCGGCGCTGACGTCGAAGTCCTGGGTCTGGATGATGACGCGGGCGGCCATGGCATCAGCCCCCGGTCACCGGCGGGAAGAAGGCGACCTCGCAACCTTCGCTGAGTGCCGCGTCTTCACCGCTCATGAGCTGGTTCAAGGCCACGCGCACGGCACGGCCGCGTGCCAGGCTCTGGGCATGGGTGCCACCGCGCGCAATGAGTTCATCACGCAACGCGCCCAGGGTACCGGCCTTCGTCTCCAGCGCTTCACCACCCGTGCCCAGGTTCTCGCGGATCGAGGCGAAATATTTGACGTGGACTTTCATGCCATCAACTCTGCAAAGGCCAGGAACTGCACGGCATCGCCTTTGGCGATGGTCTGCCCGGCCGGGTTGTCCACCAGGCCATCACCCCAGACCGCCGAAGTCAGCACGCCCGAGCTCTGGTTGGGGAAGAGGTCCAGCCCGCCGGCGATATTGCGGCGCACACGCAGGAACTCGCGGCGCTTGTCACCGCGCTTCAACTCGAAGTGCGCCGGCAGAGCCATGCGCACGGGTTCGAGCTGCGTGACGCCTTGCAGCTTGAGCAGGAAGGGTCGCACCAGCAGCATGAAGGTGACGTAGCTGGACACCGGGTTGCCGGGCAAGCCGGCGAAGTGCGCGAAATCCGTTCGGGCTGAGCTTGTCGAAGCCCCGGCGAGCCCTTCGACAGGCTCAGGGCGAACGGTTCTATGGATCTTGCCGTAAGCAAAGGGCTTGCCGGGTTTCATCGAGATCTGCCAGAGATCAAGCTCACCCAGTTGCTCGACAGCCGGCTTGATGTGGTCTTCCTCGCCCACGGAAACACCACCGCTGGTCAGCACCAGATCGTGGCCATGGGCGGCGCCGCGCAGCGCGCTCAGGGTGGCAGCACGCTGGTCCGGCACGATGCCGAAGTCGGTGACTTCGCAACCCAGGCGCTGCAGCAGGGCGCGCAGGAAAAAACGGTTGGAGTTGTAGATGGCGCCGGGCGGCATTTGCTCGGGCGGCACATCACCGGGCATGACGAGTTCGTCGCCGGTGGAGAACAGGGCCACGCGCAGGCGGCGCGCCACGGTCAGCTGGGACTGGCCGATGCCGGCGGCCAGTCCCAGCGCGGCGGGGTTGAGGCGTTGGCCACGCGCGAGCACCACGACACCGCGCGTGACATCCTCGCCGGCACAGCGGATCCACTGGCCGCTGTCCGGCACGCTGTTCACGCGCACGCGCCCCTCATCCACCACCTCGCATTCTTCCTGCATGACGATGGCGTCGGCGCCCGCGGGCACGGGCGCGCCGGTGAAGATGCGTGCGGCTTCTCCGATCTTGAGCGGCTGGCCGTGCTGGCCGGCCGGGATGCGCTGCGTGACACGCAGCACGGTGCCGGCTGCGGGCACGTCGGCGCAACGCAGGGCGTAACCGTCCATGGAGCTGTTGTCCTGCGGCGGCACATGCAGGGCCGAAACCAGGTCCTGGGCCAGCACGCGGCCGTCGGCGTCAAAGGTGCTGACTGTTTCCGTGCCCGCCAGCGGCAGGGCCTGGGCCAGCAGCTCGGCCAGCGCCTGGTCCAGGGACTTCAAGGGAGCACGGGGCGCGTTCATGCGATGTACATCTCGGGCTTGTATTCGAAGCGCTCGCCATGGGTCACCAGCCACTCGGCCACGGCGTCGGGGGCATTGAGGTCCAGAACGTCCAGGCCCGTGGGCACAGGCAGCTGGCCGGCATCGTCGGTGGCAACGGCGGCGATGAAGTCATCGTCCGGGTAACGCACGGGTTTGCCGTTGGCGGCGCGCCAGACTTCGACCTTGAGCAGGTCACTGCTCTTGAAGCCTTCGACCAGCACCCAGTCCACGCCCTCGTAAAGCTCGGCGATCAGTTCGTGCACCTTGGGTTCGTGCGCCTGCTCGAATTCACGCATCAGGGCCAGGCGGCGACTGGAGGCGATGACCACCTCGAAGGCACCGGCCTCGCGATGGCGGTGGCTGTCCTTGCCCGGATGGTCGATGTCGAACCTGTGGTGGGCGTGTTTGACCACGGACACGCGCAGGCCGCGCAGCCTGAGCGCCGGAATCAGGCGCTCGACCAGCATGGTCTTGCCTGAGCCGGAATAGCCGGCGAAACCTACCACTTTCATTTCAACTGTTCCTATCCTCGTAAGCCAGCCAACTTCCCTTACCTTCCCCCATTCGCAGAACGCCGTAGGACCGGCTTTGCCGGGCCACTGGCGTTGCCCCCTGCAAGGGGGGTGGCATAGCGACACGCAGTGCGTGTAGCCGGGGGTTAGCCACAAACCTTGACGATGTAGTCCTTGACCACCTGCACATCGGCGCCGATCACCGTCACGCGCTTGGGCAGGGCTTCAATGCCTTCGAACTTGGCCGGCCGCTGCGGCTCGCGCCCCAGCGCCTCGACGATGGTCGCCGCGAACTTGACGGGCAGCGCGGTCTCCAGCACGATCATGGGCAAACCCGGCTGCAATTGCTCGCGCGCCACCTTGACGCCGTCGGCGGTGTGCGTGTCGATCATCACCCCGAAACGCTCCCAGGTGTCACGGATGGTAGCCAGGCGGTCGGTATGCGTGCTCTTGCCGCTGACAAAACCATAATGACTGCGGGCCTGCGCGAACGCCGGATCGGCGCTCAGGTCAAACTTGCCGGCCCTGGAGAGCTGCTCGCCAAACAGGGACTTGACCTTGGCGCCGTCCCGACCCAGCAGGTCGAAGACAAAACGCTCGAAGTTCGACGCCTTGGAGATGTCCATGGACGGGCTGGAGGTCTCGTGCGTGTCGGCACTGCCGCGCACGCGGTAGACGCCGGTACGGAAGAACTCATCGAGCACATCGTTCTCGTTGGTGGCGACCACCAGGCGCTCGATGGGCAGGCCCATCATGCGGGCCACGTGGCCGGCGCAGACGTTGCCGAAGTTGCCCGAGGGCACGGTGAAGCTGACCTTGCCCGACACGGCAGGAGAATTTTCCGACGGGCCGCCCCTAGGAAAATTGGCCCCCACGGGGGGCAGCGCAGCAGACGAAGTCGCAAGCGTGGGGGCAATATTCGTCGCCTGGAAATAACCCGCGAAGTAATACACCACCTGCGCCACGAGACGTGCCCAGTTGATGGAATTGACCGTGCCGATCTTGTACTGGCGTTTGAAGTCCAGGTCGTTGGACACTGCCTTGACGATGTCCTGGCAGTCGTCGAACACGCCCTGCACGGCCAGGTTGTGGATATTGGCGTCCTGCAGGCTGAACATCTGCGCCTGCTGGAAGGGGCTCATGCGGCCGTGCGGGCTGGTCATGAAGACGCGCACGCCCTGCTTGCCGCGCATGGCGTACTCGGCCGCGCTGCCGGTGTCGCCGCTGGTGGCGCCCAGGATGTTGAGCTGCTCGCCGCGGCGGCCCAGCTCGTACTCGAACAGGTTACCCAGCAGCTGCATGGCCATGTCCTTGAAGGCCAGCGTGGGGCCGTTGGACAGGGCTTCGAGATGGACACCGTTCTCCAGCGGCTTGAGCGGCACGATCTCCTTCGTGCCGAATACCGCTTCCGTGTAGGTCTTGCGGCAGATCGCGCGCAAATCGTCGGCCGGAATGTCATCGATGTAGAGCGAGAGGATCTCGAAAGCCAGGTCAGCGTAGGGCAAGGTACGCCACTTGGCGAGGGTGGCTTCGTCGACTTTCGGATACGACTCGGGCAGGTAGAGGCCGCCATCGGGCGCCAAGCCTTCGAGCAGGATTTCGCAGAAACGCTTGCGGTCGGCGTGGCCGCGGGTGCTGATGTACTTCATTGCTCGCCCGGCCGCCCGAAGGGCAATGAACGCCCCCTCGGGGGGCAGAGAACGGAGTGAACGTGGGGGCTCATAGTCTTATCCGGCCAGTTCTTCCTTGCGGATGCGCACGATGGGCGCCAGCACGGTGGGCAGTGCCTGCAGCTTGGTCAGAGCCTCGTTCATCGTGCCCTCGCGCGCGTCGTGCGTGAGGATGATCACATCGGTCTGGGTGGAGCCTTCGCCGCCCACCTCGTCGGCCTCACGCTGCAGCACGGCGTCGATGCTGATGCCGAACTCTGCCAGGATGCCGGTGACCTTGGCCAGCACGCCAGCCTGGTCAGCCACACGCAGGCGCAGGTAATAACTGGTCACCACCTCGCTCATGGGCAGCACCACCAGATTGCTCATGGCATTCGGCTGGAAGGCCAGGTGCGGCACGCGGTGCAGCGGATCGGCGGTGTGCAGGCGGGCAATGTCCACCAGGTCGGCGATCACGGCGCTGGCCGTGGGCTCGGAGCCCGCGCCCTTGCCGTAATAGAGCGTGGTGCCCACGGCGTCGCCGTTGACCACCACGGCGTTCATGGCGCCTTCCACATTGGCCAGCAGGCGTTTGCCCGGCACCAGGCTGGGGTGCACACGCAGCTCGATGCCCTTGGCCGTGCGCTTGGTGATGCCCAGCAGCTTGATGCGGTAGCCCAGCTGCTCGGCGTAGCGGATGTCCTGCGCGCCCAGCTTGGTGATGCCTTCCACATGGGCCTTGTCGAACTGCACCGGGATGCCGTAGGCAATAGCTGACATGAGGGTGACCTTGTGGCCCGCATCCACGCCTTCGATGTCGAAGGTGGGATCGGCCTCGGCGTAACCCAGGCGCTGCGCTTCCTTGAGCACCACGTCGAAGTCCAGGCCCTTGTCGCGCATCTCGGACAGGATGAAGTTGGTGGTGCCGTTGATGATGCCGGCAATCCACTGGATGCGGTTGGCCGTGAGGCCCTCGCGCAGCGCCTTGATGATGGGGATGCCACCGGCCACGGCGGCTTCGAAGGCCACCATCACGCCCTTGGCGGATGCGGCCGCGAAGATCTCGGTGCCATGGACGGCCAGCAGGGCCTTGTTGGCCGTGACCACGTGCTTGCCGGCCGCGATGGCTTCCAGCACCAGCTGCTTGGCGATGCCATAGCCACCGATGAGCTCGATCACGATGTCGATCTCGGGGTTGGCGATGATGGCGCGTGCATCGTTCACCACCTTGACGTTCGGACCCACGAGGGACTGGGCGCGGGCCACGTCCAGGTCGGCCACCATGGTGATCTCGATGCCACGGCCAGCGCGGCGCTTGATTTCTTCCTGATTGCGCTTGAGCACCTTGTACGTGCCCGAACCGACGGTGCCCATGCCCAGCAGGCCTACTTGTATAGCTTTCATCTTTGACTCAGTGCATGGCGTCGCGGCGCCGTCTTTCAAATGTCATGCCTGCGCCAGGCGCTTGCGGTAGCTTTCGAGGAACCTGGCGATGCGACCGATGGCCTCGCGCAGATCGTCCTCGTGCGGCAGGAAGACGATACGGAAATGCTGATTGTCCGGGTAGTTGAAACCCGAACCCTGCACCAGCAGAACACGCGTCTCCTCCAGCAGTTCCAGGATGAACTGCTTGTCGTCCTCGATCGGATAGACCTTGGGGTCGAGCCGGGGGAACATGTACAAGGCAGCCTGCGGCTTGACGCAGGAGACGCCGGGGATGGCGGTGATCAGCTCGTGGGCGATGTCGCGCTGGCGGCGCAGGCGTCCCCCTTCGCCAATCAGGTCGTTGATGGTCTGATAGCCACCCAGGGCCGTCTGGATGGCGGACTGCCCCGGCACATTGGCGCACAGGCGCATCGACGAGAGCATGTTCAGGCCCTCGATGTAGTCCTTGGCCGGCTTCTTGTCGCCCGAGACCACCAGCCAGCCGGCGCGGTAACCGCAGGAACGGTAGCTCTTGGAGAGGGAGTTGAAGGTCAGCGTCAGCACGTCGTCCGACAGGCTGCCCAGCGCGGTGTGCCTGACACCGTCGTATAGGACCTTGTCGTAGACCTCGTCGGCCATGATGACCAGGTTGTGCTCGCGCGCGATCCCGACGATGCCCTTGAGCAAATCGTCCGAGTAAAGCGCGCCGGTCGGGTTGTTCGGGTTGATGACCACGATGCCTTTGGTGCGCGGTGTGATCTTGGCGCGGATGTCGGCCAGATTGGGCATCCAGCCATTGGCCTCGTCGCACTGGTAGTGCACGGGCGTGCCGCCCGAGAGACTGACCGCGGCCGTCCATAGGGGATAGTCGGGGGCCGGCAGCAGCATCTCATCACCGTCGTTGAGCAGGCCGTTGGTGGCCATGACGATGAGTTCGCTGGCGCCGTTGCCCAGGTAGATGTCATCGAGCGAAACACCCTTGATGCCCTGCTCCTGGGTGTACTGCATCACCGCCTTGCGCGCGACGAAGATGCCCTTGCTGTCGGAATACGCTGCCGCATTGGGCAGGTTGCGGATAATGTCCTGGCGGATTTCCTCGGGCGAATCAAAACCGAACACGGCCAGGTTGCCGATGTTGAGCTTGATGATGCTGTGGCCCTCTTCCTCCATCTGCTTGGCGCGCTCCATGATGGGGCCGCGGATGTCGTAGCAGACGTTGGCCAGCTTGTCCGATTTGCGTATGGTTTTCAAAATCCCTCCGGGGTACGGCAGGATGGCGTGCAAGAGTCCATCCTTGTTGCGAGGCGAAACCTATAATTTGACCACAGTTCCAGCCCGGAATCTTCCAGCAGCACCCTGACCCCGATGAAACTCCAGCCCGACAAATTACCCGTCCAGACCATCCGGGGCTATGGCCCGGGCTGGATTGCGGTGGATGCTGAAAAATTCAGCACCAGCCTCGTGCTCGGTTCGCGCGGCGAGCGCCAGGTCTGGGATTGTTCGCGCTACGAAGATCTCAGTCCCCGCCACTTCGCTCCACTGGCCGAACTGCGCCCGGAGCTGGTGCTCTTCGGCAGCGGCGCACGCCTGCGCTTCCCCCGGCCCGAATGGCTGCAGGCCCTGGTGGCCCTGGGCGTGGGCCTGGAGACCATGGACACGGCCGCAGCCTGCCGAACCTACAACATCCTTGCCGGTGAAGGCCGTCATGTGGTGGCCGCACTACTGCTGGAAACTCCCTAGCCCTGCCAGAGACCGGGGCATGGTTTTCAGGGTAAAATTGGCAGATTGAGTCGGGCCCCGAGCCCCGCTGTCACGGCAAGCATCCCGACCCTTACTCGACAGCTGCTGTCACACAAGATTTGAGTCATATGGCGATTGTTGTCAACAAACCGATCCCGGAATTCGAAGCCAACGCCACCAGTGGCATCAAGGTTTCCAACACCACCCATCTCGGACAGACACTGGTCCTGTATTTCTATCCCAAGGACAACACGCCGGGCTGCACGACGGAAGCCATGCAGTTCCGGGACAAGTACAAGGACTTCGTCAAGGCCGGCGCCATCGTCTTTGGTGTCTCGCGCGACAACATGAAGTCGCACGACGAGTTCAAGTCCAAGCTGGAACTGCCCTTCGAGCTGATCGCCGACACCGAAGAAAAGATGTGCCACATGTTCGGCGTGGTCAAGAACAAGATCATGTACGGCAAGAAGGTCAAGGGCATCGAGCGCAGCACCTTCCTGATCGGCGCCGACGGCATCCTCAAGCAGGAATGGCGCGGCCTCAAGGTCCCCGGCCACGTGGACGAAGTGCTCAAGGTCGTCAAGGCACTGAAAAAGGCCGCCGCCGCAGCCACAGCATGAATCCCGGCCCTGCTGATGCTTTTGAGCAACAGCAGGGTTTACTTTCAGACGGCTCATGCATAATGAATTCATGCCGTTGAGGTTTGCAACCGCTTCCGCCAGACAAAGCCGCCCAGGTTTACCGGGCGGCTTTTTTGTTTTCCACACGGCATCTGTCCCACTCTCCGCGAGCACCTACCCACATGCCCCTGCCTCCTGCCCCCACCAAACGCGCCGCCCTCCTCTCTCCTGAAGCCTTTGAAGCCCCGGCCCGTGGCAAGCCACGCAGCGGCCGCAAGACGTCAGCTTCCTTTGATGGCCCGGAACCCGCAGCCAAAGCACAAGCCCGGGACATGTTCGAACACGGTGGTGGCCTGGGGGTCGAGGCCCTGGCCCCACCCGCCGCACCGGTGGTCAGCGTGCGTCAAGCGGCCCGGCCGGCCGCCGCATCCGATCGGCCGCAGGCCAAGACCCGCCCCAAGCGGACCACCCCCACCGGACCGACCAAACTCTTCGTGCTCGACACCAATGTGCTGCTGCACGATCCCATGTGCCTGTTCCGCTTCGAGGAACACGACATCTTCCTGCCCATGAT
>JAGWTL010000334.1 GCA_028869035.1 Burkholderiales bacterium
GATTTCTTCCAACGTTCCCTGCGCGCTCAGGAAGGCAGCGCGCACCGTCTCGCCCGGGCTGGCCGCCTGCACTGCGGCGCGATAGCCGCGCAACTGCGACTTCAGTTCTTCCTGGGCCTGCGGCTGCGCCGCCGATTTGTAGTCCAGCACCCACCAGGCCCCATCCTTGCGCTGCACCAGGCGGTCGATGCGGCGCACGCTGCCCTGCAACGTGACCGGCACCTCATTGCCCTGCCAGGTCAGTTCACTGCTGCGCCAGGCCCAGGCCCCCTCGCCTTGCAGGATGCGCCGCGCCATGGCGGCGGCCAGTCGGGCCTGTTCGGCATCGAGCAGGAATTCCGCCATGACCCGGTCCACCTGCAGCGGGCCCACATCCCGGGCATCGAGCACAGACCATTCGAGCAGGCGGTGCATGGCCGAGCCGATGCGCGCCTCGGGACTGTCCTCGGCCTCGGCGACCACAACACGCGGGGCCTTGAAGCGCAGGTCTGGCAACACCGGCAAGCTGATGACAGCTTCTTCGGCATGCGTTGTCCCGCCCGCGGCGGACAAGTCCTCCACGGCCAGAGCGGCGCAGCCCGGCAGGAGACGCTGCCACCAGCTGCGCCCGCTGTCCCGATGCGGTTCCACGGACGACAGCACCAGGCACCGCCTGGCCCGCGTCAGGGCGACATACAGGGCGTTCAGCTCTTCACGCTGACGCTCGCGCTCTTCCCGCTCCAGTGCCCTGCGCGCGCTGGCCGGCACCCTGCTTTCGCTGGCGAGGAAGACAAAACTCTGCGGCACTTCGGCCTCCCCCGGCCAGTCGAGCAGCACGCCCATGGTCTCGGCCGGCGGCAGGGGGGCATCGGTGTCGAGCAGCAGCACCAGTTCAGCCTCCAGGCCCTTGGCTCCGTGCACGGTCAGCAACTGCACGGCCTGTGGCGCCGCCATCTGGGGCGCCGGCACCCCACCCGCGCGCAAGGCACGCACGAAAGCATAGGGCGTGGCGTAACGGCCGCCATCGATCTGCAGCGCCGCGTTCAGCAGGGCCAGCAGGCTGGCACGCACCCCGGCGCGCAGCGTCGCAGGGGCCGCGGCGACAAAGCGGGCCAGCACGTCGCCGTCCTCGAAAATGGCGTGCAGCGCATCGTGCGGCGGCAGACTGGCCACCCACTGCTGCCAGCGCAGCAGCCGCGGCCCCACACCTTCGAGCGCAGGGGACCAGCCCGCCTCTTGCAGCAGGTCGAACCAGGGCCGGCGTTGCGCCCGCTGGCGCAAGGCGATCTCGACCAGGGCCGCGTCACTGAGGCTGAACAGGGGCGACTTGAGCGCGCGGGCCAGCGAAAGATCGTGCGCGGGCGAGACCAGGGCATCGAGCAGGGCCACCAGATCCTGCACCTCGGGCGCTTCGCCCAGCTCGGTTTTCAAGGGCTGCAGGGCCGGGATGCCCAGGGCGCGCAGCTCGGCCTCCATGGCGCTGAGGCGGTCGCGCTTGCGGGCCAGCACCATGATGTCCTTCGGCTGCACGCCGGCCCCGATCTGCGCCGCGATCCAGCGCGCCGCCTGGCGACATTCGCGTTCACGCAGCGTGTCTTCGGGCGTGTGGCGCGGGGTCAGGAGGCTGTCGCGCCATTCGGTGGCCGCTTCCTTCTTGTCCTTCTCGGGCCGCGGAATCACGGGCAGGGCCAGCACGGCGCCGGCTTCGTCGGACTCGGTGCTGTGGGCGCGGAAGTCCTCGTACTCGCCGGCCTCGCGCGCCTGGCCCAGCGTGGTGTTGACCAGGGCCAGCACCGCGGGCGCGTTGCGCCGTGTGTGGTCGCAGCTCAGCTGCTCGCCACCCAGTTCACGCACGAAAGCCTGCGCGGCCTTGAAGACCTGGGGCTCGGCACGGCGGAAGCGGTAGATGCTCTGCTTGGGGTCGCCCACGATGAAGAGCCGGGGCGCCTGGGCGCCGCCACCGCTGCCCGCGTAACCGGCCAGCCAGGCATGCAGGGCCTGCCATTGCAGGGGGTTGGTGTCCTGAAACTCGTCAATCAGCAGGTGGCGCGTGCCGGCGTCCAGCCGCTCCTGGATCCAGCCGCTGAGCTCCGCATCCTTGAGCAGGTGCAGGGCCGCGTGCTCCACATCGCTCATGTCCACCCAGCCGCGCTCGCGCTTGAGCGCGGCATATTCGTCGAGCAGCACGCGGGAGAGCCGTGTCAGGCGCTGCTGGTAAAGCCAGGCCTCGTGCTGCTGCTGGGCCGCGCACAGGCGCTGCAGTTCGGGTTCGGCCTCCTGGGCGGCCTCAAACTTCTGCAGGTTCTTGGTCAGGCGGTCTTCGTCTTTGACGAAAAAGGCGGATCGCAGGGTATCCAGGGCCGCCGTCAGATGGGCTTCCTCACCCTGGTCGAGCAGGGCATAGGCATTGATGATGTCCGCTGCCGCAGATTGTGGGGTTTTGTTTTTTTCCTGCCCCAGGACCCTGGCACGCGCCAGCCAGCGTTCGCGCACGGTCAGCTGCAGCAGCCATCGCGCCGGTGTGTCCAGGCCGACAAATTCGGTGTACAGATCACTCGCTGGCGGCACCGATGCCGCCAGCACCCCGGCCGCATCGGCCAGCTTGAACTCCACCCGCCGCTGCAAGGCCCCCTCCAGCGCCTTCTCGGTCTGGCTGCGACCGTGACTGGCGACCAGGGCTTCGTAGTCGGCCCGGGCCTCGGGTTCGCGCAGCAAGCGGGCCTGGAAAGGACGCCAGAGCTGGGCGATGGCCGGCGCATCCTGCTCCAGAAGGTCGTAGGCCGGAGGCAAGCCCAGCTTATCGAGCACCGACAGCGGCGCGTGACGCAGCAAGGCCGCGAACCAGCTGTGAAAGGTGCGAATCTGCACCGTGCGGCCCTGGCTCAGCAGTTGGCGATGCAGGCCGCGCAACGGTGAGATCAGCTCGGGGATGCGCCTGGCATCGACGCCGCGGATGCGCAGCTCCTGCGCCAGCTTTTCATCAGAAGCCTGGGCGAACTCTTGCAGCCACTCCATCAGGCGCTGGCGCATCTCGCCGGCCGCCTTCTTGGTGAAGGTGATCGCCAGCACTTCGTGCGGCTGCGCGCCCGCGAGCAGCGCGCGCACGATGCGCGAGACCAGCATCCAGGTCTTGCCCGCGCCGGCGCAGGCCTCG
>JAGWTL010000335.1 GCA_028869035.1 Burkholderiales bacterium
AACTGGATGCGCGCCAGCACGATCGGGTCAAGGCTGTCCATGGCTGATCACTCCATTGTGTTTGCTCGGGGTGAACGCGTTTTTCACGCGCTCCTTCAGTTCCAGCAGCTTCTGCACCTTGGCCCCCATCTGCATCAGGCTGACCAGGGTGTCGGAATCCATCTTCTGCACATCGTCCAGCCAGTTGGTCATCAGCTCGATGAAGCTGTGCATCTGCCGCATGCGCTCCCGCGCGTGGATGTCCTCGGCCGTGCCCGGCTGCTCCAAAAGGGCCTCGCGCAACATGGACAGGGTGGGGTCCACCTCGCGCTTGCGACGCTCATGGGCCAGGGTGCGGAAGATGGCCCACACGTCCTCGGGCGCCTGGAAGTATTCGCGCCGGTCCTTGGGCCGGTGGATCAGGCGCACCAGATTCCAGGACTGCAGCTCCTTGAGCCCCATGCTCACGTTGGAGCGCGAAAAAGCCAGCGCCTCCCCGATCTCGTCGGCATTCAGCGGCTGGGCCGACACGTAGAGCAGCGCGTAAATCTGGCCGACCGTGCGGTTGATGCCCCAGCGGCTGCCCATTTCGCCGAAATGCAGCACGAACCGTTGCGTGAGGGGCGGAAGCTTCATGCCGGATCTTTCTGAATTTCATTATTTTCTGAAATATCAGGAAATATTGAATCCGAGTACGCAAGACCTTGACTCAATTCAAGGGCTACTGGACTCGGCCGATGGGATACAGCCCGTACATTCATCCTCTTATAGACTCACGAGGCATAATAAAACCCGGTTTTATCCGGAATTCACCATGAACCTGCACCAATTCCGCTTCGTCCAGGAGGCGGCCCGGCACAAGCTGAACCTGACCGAAGCCGCCAAGGCCCTGCACACCTCGCAGCCGGGTGTGTCCAAGGCCATCATCGAACTCGAAGAAGAGTTGGGCATCGACATCTTTGCCCGCCACGGCAAGCGCCTCAAGCGTATCACCGAACCCGGTCAGCAGGTGCTTAAGAGCATCGAGCTCATCATGCGCGAGGTGGGCAATCTGCGCCGCATCGGCGAGCAGTACAGCGCGCAGGACAGCGGCACCCTCTCTATCGCCACCACCCACACCCAGGCGCGCTACGTGCTGCCCGAGCCCGTGGCCAGTCTGCGCGCGGCCTGGCCCAAGGTGAACCTTTCGCTGCACCAGGGCAATCCGGACCAGGTGGCGCGCATGCTGATTGACGAAGTGGCCGAGATCGGCATCGCCACCGAGTCGCTGGCCAACTACGGCGAACTCGTCACCCTGCCCTGTTATGAGTGGCAGCACATGCTGGTGCTGCCCGCCAGCCACCCGCTGGCCGCCAAGGAGCGCCTGAGCCTGGAAGACCTGGCCGCCGAGCCGCTCATCACCTACCACCCCACCTTCACGGGCCGCACCCGCATCGACCAGGCTTTTGCCCAACGCAAGCTCACGCCCCATGTGGTGCTCGAAGCCATCGACTCGGACGTCATCACCACCTACGTCAGGCTCGGCCTGGGCCTGGGCCTGGTGGCCGAGATGGCCGTGCGCAACATGCCCGTGCTGGCCGGCACCGAGGACCTGGTGGTGCGCCCCCTGGGCCACCTCTTCGGCAAGAACGTCACGCGCGTGGCCTTCAAGAAGGGCGCCTACCTGCGCAACTTCGTCTACGAATTCGCCGAGCTGCTCAGCGAACGCCTGCAGCGCGAGCTCGTGGCGCGCGTGATGCGCGGCGAGCACACCGACTACGAACTCTGAACACGAGAAAATTCACATTGCCCGTTCGGGCTGAGCCTGTCGAAGCCCCGAGCCCTTCGACCAGCTCAGGGCGAACGGCTCCATTACCCACTGAATCATGAGCACTCCCCGCACCCCTACCCTGACCAGCCGCCTGCCCGCCGTAGGCACCACCATCTTCACCGTCATGTCCGCCCTGGCCACGGAAAAAGGCGCGGTCAACCTGGGCCAGGGTTTCCCGGATTTCGAGGGCGACCCGCGCCTGGTGGACGCGGTGACCCAGGCCATGAAGGGCGGCCTGAACCAGTACCCGCCCATGACGGGCGTGCCCGCGCTGCGCGAGGCCATCGCGAAGAAGGTGGAAGCCATCTACGGCCACCGTTACGACGCCAACGCCGAGATCACCATCACCGCCGGCGCCACCCAGGCCATCCTGACCATCATCCTGGCCATCGTGCACCCGGGCGACGAGGTCATCGTGCTGGAGCCCTGCTACGACAGCTACGTGCCGAACATCGAACTGGCCGGCGGCAAGGTGGTGCGCGTGCCGCTCACGCCTGGCACCTTCCGCCCCGACTTCGGCAAGATCGCCGCCGCCATCACGCCCAGGACGCGGGCCATCCTCATCAACAGCCCGCACAACCCCAGCGGCATGGTCTGGACGAAAGAGGAAATGCTGCAGCTGCAGGAGCTGCTGGACCCGACGGACGTGCTGGTCATCAGCGACGAGGTCTACGAGCACATGGTGTTCGACGGCAAGCAGCACGAAAGCGCGGCGCGTTTCCCCGCGCTGGCCGCGCGCAGCTTCATCGTCAGCAGCTTCGGCAAGACCTACCACGTCACCGGCTGGAAAGTGGGCTACGTGGCCGCGCCAGCCCCGCTCTCCGCCGAGTTCCGCAAGGTGCACCAGTTCAATGTCTTCACCGTCAACACCCCGGTGCAGCACGGTCTGGCCGCCTACATGGCCGACCCCAAGCCGTACCTGGACCTGCCCGCCTTCTACCAGCACAAGCGCGACCTGTTCCGCGAAGGCCTCAAGAAAACCAAGTTCCGTATGCTGCCCGGCCAGGGCACCTACTTCCAGTGCGTGGACATCTCGGCCGTGAGCGACCTGGGCGAGGCCGAGTTCTGCAAGTGGCTCACCACCGAGATCGGTGTGGCCGCCATCCCGCTCTCGGCCTTCTACGGCAACGGTTTCGACCAGAAGGTGGTGCGCTTCTGTTTTGCGAAGAAAGATGAGACACTGAACACCGCGCTGGAGCGGCTGGCCAAACTGTGAGGTAGTACATGAACGAACTTCAACGTCTGTGGCTCGGTTCGGGGCTGGTACTCCTGCAGTTCGGCCTGCTGGGCGTGCTGGCCCTGCTGGCCTGGCCCGCCGTGGAAAACGGGGCCATCCCGC
>JAGWTL010000336.1 GCA_028869035.1 Burkholderiales bacterium
CGGCGCCTGGCGGCTCACTTCTTCTCGGTCAGCTGCACCAGGCCGGCGATGGCCAGGGCGTAACCATTGATGCCGAAACCAGCCATCACCGCCTTGGCCACCGGCGAGATCCAGGACTTGTGGCGGAACTCTTCGCGTGCATGCACATTGCTGATGTGCAGTTCGATCAGCGTCACGCCCGCGCCCTTGATGGCGTCGTGCAGGGCGATGCTGGTGTGGGTGTAGGCGCCGGCGTTGAGGATGACGCCCAGCAGCTTGCCGGCAGCCTGCTGGCGGCCGGCCTCGTGGATCCAGTCGATCAGCTCACCCTCGTGGTTGCTCTGGCGGAAATCCAGCTGGAGCGCATTGGCGGCGCAGGCGCGCTCGCAGAGTTCCTGCACATCGGCCAGGGTCTGTGAGCCATAGACGGCAGGCTCGCGTGTGCCGAGCAGGTTGAGGTTGGGGCCGTTGAGGACGAGTGCGGTTTTCATGGTCGGACTTTCAGCTCACTGACTTGAGCGCATGGGTAGGTACTGTGCAGCATTATCGCGGCAGCCATGCCAGCCGCTCAGTCGAGCTGCGACTCGATACCGATGGCCTTGGCGGCCGTCCGGGGCAGCCAGAGGTGGGTGATCAGCACCAGCAACAGGCCCGCCAGCACCATGGGAACAATAAGGGGCCAGGCCCCGCTGGCGTTGCCGATGTCGACAAAGCGGGCCGCCATCTGTCCGGTGATGAAGGCCACCACCATGGTCAGAAAACCCGACCACGCCACCGCCCGTCCGGCCAGATGCGGGAAGTCACCCACGGCGCCGGCCTGTCCGCAGGGCTGGTGGATGCCATGCCCGACCGCATAGATCCAGTGACCGAGCAGCAGCAGCCACAGGTTGTGCGGCGTCCACAGGACCGAACTCAGCTGGACCAGGGCGCCAACCAGGCTCAGCTGCGCCCCCCAGCGCACGGCCCGCAGCGCTGAATACTTTTTGAGCAGACGCCGGCACCAGGTGGTGCCGAGGATGTAGACCAGGGAGCCGCTGGCGGGGATCCATCCATAGGCCAGGGGCGACAGCCCCAGGTAGTTCACATAGATGGTGGGCGAGAGCAGCAGAAAACAGAACATGCCGCCGTAGGTGCTGGCCGTCAGGCAGGTCCAGGCCCGGAAGCTGCTGCTCGCCAGCACATCCCTCACACCGCCTGCGGCCTGGGCATGCTCGGGCTGTCGTGTCTCGGCAAAACGGAACCAGCAGAGCCAGAGCACAGCCACCGAGTACAGTGCCATGCAGACCAGGGTCCAACGCCAGCTCAGGAGCTGGACGGCTGCCGCACCCAGCAGGGGCGCCAGCAGAGCCACGACACCCAGCCCGGACAGGCCCTTGGCCATGATGCACGGCCCTTCGTGCGCGGCGTGCAGATCGCGCACCATGGCCCGGGCGCAGACCAGGACAGCCGCCATGGCCAGACCCTGCAAGGCCCGCCAGATGGCCAACACCGGCACAGTGGACGCCAGGGCCGACCCCACGGCGCTCACGGTGTACAGCATCAATCCCGCCAGCAGCACAGGACGCCGGCCGTAGCGGTCCGCCAGCGGACCATTGAGCAACTGCCCGACGCCAAAAGCCAGCATGAAAAGCGTCAGGCTGGTGCTCGCCGAACCGAGCTCGCGCGCAATCGCCGGCAAAGCCGGCAGGTACAGGTCGGTGGCAATGGGCTGCGCTCCGAGCAGCAGAAGCAGCAGGACCGTGAAGGAGGCGCCACTGGCCGGATGGCGCGCCGGACCGACAGACATCAGGCCGCTGCCCCCGATTGCAGCAGGCGCAGTTCGTGCTGCAAGGTCTGGAGTTGCTGCTCAGCCCGAGCAGCAGCATGCGGCGCCAGGCCTGGATCCCGTCCTGTTTCGCCCGCCTCCTTCGACAGCCGCGCGCGCTGCGCATCGATGTGCTGGCGCATGCGCGCCGTATCGACCTGCAGACCGGGCAGGACCTGCGCCAGGGCGCGGGCGCTGCCATGGACCGTGAGCAGCAGACGGGTCCACTCCGTCCAGTCCGGCATCCACGCGTCCAGCGTTCTGGCGTCCTGCCGTGCCAGGGCCGTCAGCAGCATGGCCACACGATGAGGCACGGTCTGCGCAGCGCTCAGCGGGGCCATACGCGAGCCCGCCGACAGTTCAGGCTGAACTTCGCCGACCTCGGGCAGACCCAGCAGGGCCAGATCCTGGGCGACTTTGCCGAGATGGCTGGCCAGCACGCCCAGCTCACAGCCCAGGACCACCCACTCGTCACTGCGGGTCGCACCCGGCATCGTCGTCACCCCCAGAGCCAGTTCCTGCGCCATGCGGCGCGTGACCTCCGCCCCCTGCGGGTCCAGCGCCGAATCGAGCTGCACGCACAGAGCCTCCCCCGCCGTACGGCGCAGCCTGTGCAGGCTGCGCAGCAGCGGCGCCGCCCAAGCCCCGCACAACAGGCCGATGCTGGACACCGATGCAGCTTGCGACAGGCCGCGTTCCAGCAAGGGCGTGACGGGGTAACGCCCGGCCAGCGCCAGCAGGGCCGTCACGCTGCTCAGCACATCGCATTCGATACGGTCCAGCACGCGACGGGTCAGCAAGGCCATGGCGCTCACGAGCCCATCCTCACTGCCGCAACCCCGGTGCACAAAAACTGCGGCCTGCGGGTTGAAAAGTCCCACGGTCTCCCGCAGGCTGGCCACCAGAGCGGGCCCCAGGCCGTTGCGGCCACTGTCGCGCAGGAGCTGGCTCACATCGAAGAGCTCCACCTTGCAGGTGCCGACGATGGATTGGGCGGCTCCCTCGGGGATCAGGCCAGTGGCAGCCTGCGCGCGCGCCAGGGCCGCCTCGAAGCGCAGCATGGCCGCCACCAGGCTGCGTTCACCCAGCAGGTCCAGGACCTCGGGGGATGAGTAGTGTTTCTCCAGCATCGGGCGCCAGGACCGGTCGGAGCGGTCAACGCTTCAAGCGCATCTGGTTGGGCAGGGGCACGGAACGCCGGAGCACGTCCTCGCCCAGCCAGAGCGCCGAGCGACGCGCGCGCTGCGCGACCACCGGCAGGGGCATCTGCTGGTAATCGTCGTTGAAGACCTCGAAGCTGTAGTCCCCGCGGTAACCGAGCTG
>JAGWTL010000337.1 GCA_028869035.1 Burkholderiales bacterium
CTCGCCTGCCGGCATCATCGAGCCCTTCCAGACCATGACCCCGTTCTGGCTGCCCACCATCAACACCGCGCTGCTGTTGACCTCGGGCGTGACGCTCACGGTGGCTCACCATGCACTGCGTGACGGCAACCGCGCCAAGACCATCCAGTTCATGTGGCTGACCGTGCTGCTGGGTATCGTGTTCCTGTTTGTGCAGGGCTACGAGTATGCCCACGCCTACTCTGACATGAACCTCAAACTCTCTTCAGGCGTCTACGGTTCCACCTTCTTCATGCTGACGGGCTTCCACGGTTTCCACGTGTTCCTGGGCATGCTGATGCTGCTGGTCATCACCCTGCGTTTGCAAAAAGGTCACTTCACGGCGGACAAGCACTTCGGTTTCGAAGGCGCTGCCTGGTACTGGCACTTCGTGGACGTGGTGTGGCTGGGTCTGTACATCCTCGTCTACTGGATGTAAGGCGCGCGGCTACTGCGCGGGCTTGATCCGTGGTTGCGGGGCCCGTCGGGAAATCCTCACCTACCTCAAGGTACGCTCCGGTTTCCCGCCACCCGCGCCTAGGCTGAAGCCCGCTCGCTACGCCGCCAAGAGCGTGGGTGAGCCGACAAAAACAAAAGCCGCGTCGAGCGGCTTTTGTTTTTGTTCGAAGCGTGAGGTGCTTACTGGCCGGGTTTGATGCCCGTGGGCTGGATGTAGCCCAGCTTCCAGGCGATCAGGATGCAGACGAAGACCAGGATGGAAAAGCCCACGCGAAAGGCGAGGGCGCGTGCCATATGGCTGGTCTTGGGCTTGCCGTCGCGGCCGTCACGCATCATGAAGAACAGGGCCGAGCCCAGGCTGGCGATGATGGCCAGGAAGGCCAGGGCGACGAGGTATTTCATGGACGGGATTATCGCGTGAGTGTGAAAGTGCGCTTCTGGCTGGTCACGATGGCTGCGCTGCTGGGTGTGGCGGCGACGCTGGCGCTCGGGCGCTGGCAGCTGGGCCGTGCGGCCGAGAAGGAGGCCTTGCAGGCGGCCATCGAGGCGCGCGGCAGCCTGCCGCAACTCGACGGCGCCAGCCTGGTCGCTTTGACGGACGCCGAAGCGCTGCTGCACCGTCGTATCGAGGCTGTCGGGCGGTGGGTGGCCGAGCGCACCGTGTTTCTGGACAACCGGCAGATGCACGGGCGGCCGGGCTTTTTCGTGGTGACTCCCTTGCGCCTGGACAACGGGTCTGTCGTTCTGGTGCAGCGCGGCTGGGTGCCACGCAATTTCGAGGACCGTACGCGCGTGCCGCAGATCACCACACCTGCGGGCTGGGTCCACGTGTCGGGCCGTATCGCCCCGGCGCCTTCCAGGCTCTATGACATGGGCGAGCCGGGGGCAGGGGCAATCCGGCAAAATCTCGATCTGGCGCAGTTCCGGGTCGAGACCGGCCTGGCGCTGGTGGCGCTGTCGATCCAGCAGACCGAGGCCTCGGCCGACGGGCTGCTGCGCGACTGGCCGCAGATCAACACCGGGGTCGACACGCACTACGGCTACGCCTTTCAATGGTTCGGGCTCAGCGCCCTGATGGCACTTCTTTATGTCTGGTTCCAAATTGTCAGAAGATACAAGCCGCGCCCAGCCTGAGAGTCGTGACCACGTGCTCGGCCTCACCGTCTATGACCTGCCCTCGCCGGGGCAGGCACTGGCGGAGGAGACGCGCCGCACACGCAGCGGCCGCTGGAAAATGATCGCCCTGCTGCTGGTCAGCGCGGCGCCGGTGATCGCCTCCTATTTCACCTACTACGTCATCCGTCCCGAAGGGCGGCGCAATTTCGGCGAGCTCATCGATCCGCAGCGCCCGATGCCCGAGATGCTGGGCCTGGACCTTGAAGGTCGCACGCACAAGCTGACGGAGCTCGAGGGGCAGTGGCTGCTGGTCAGCGTGGGCAGCGGCAGCTGCAATGAGCTCTGCGTGCAGCAGCTCTACTTCCAGCGCCAGCTGCGCGAAAGTCTGGGCAAGGAACGGGACCGCCTGGACCGTGTCTGGCTGGTCAGCGACATGCAGGCCATCCCGGCCGAAATGCAGCCGGGCTTGCAGGATGCAACGGTGCTGCGCGTGCCGGCCGAGGAGCTGGCGCGCTGGCTGGGGCCGGCCCCTGGCCATGAGATGGGTGAACACTTGTACGTGGTGGACCCCATGGGCAACTGGATGATGCGCTTCCCGGCGCGGCTCGATGTCGAGACGGCGGCCAAGGCCAAACGCGACCTGGAGCGCCTGCTGCGCGCCTCCAGCGCCTGGGACCAGGCTGGTCGCTGACGCCATGGACACCTCGTCGCTCTACGACCTTGGCCCGGCGCTGCGTCTCATGCTCATGGGCCTGGTGCTGGCCGGCGGGCCCCTGGCCTGGGTCTGGCTGCGCAAACGCGAGGGCGGCACCGCGCGCCGCCTGCAGGCGCTGACCGTGCTCACGCTCTTCCTCAGCTTCGACCTCGTGCTGTTCGGCTCCTTCACCCGTCTGACCGACTCGGGCCTGGGTTGCCCGGATTGGCCGGGCTGCTACGGCAACGCCAGCCCGGTCGGTGCCCACGCCGAAATCTCCGCCGCGCAGCAGGCCATGCCCACCGGCCCTGTGACGCATGGCAAGGCCTGGGTCGAGATGATCCACCGTTACCTCGCCACCAGCGTGGGCGTGCTCATCCTGGTGCTCGCTGCAGTCAGCTGGCGCGAGCGCGTACGCCAGCGGCGCTGCGACGCTGCGACGCTGAGCCCCTGGTGGGCCACGCTCACCCTGGTCTGGGTCTGCGTGCAGGGCGCTTTTGGGGCGCTCACCGTCACCATGAAACTGTTCCCCGCCATTGTCACCCTGCATTTGCTGGGGGGCCTGCTGCTGCTGGCCCTGCTGTGCCTGCAGGCGGTGCGTTACGCGCAACTGCACGATGCGGCGGCCACGCGTGTCGCACCCGAGGGCCTGCGCAGCCTGCTGGGGTGGAGCCTGGGCCTGCTGACGCTGCAGATCGCGCTGGGCGGTTGGGTCAGTACCAACTACGCTGTGCTGGCCTGCACCGAATTTCCGGCCTGCCAGGGCAGCTGGTGGCCCGAGATGAATTTTGCCCAGGGCTTCGAACTCTGGCGTGA
>JAGWTL010000028.1 GCA_028869035.1 Burkholderiales bacterium
CGGATGGCCTGGCGCTTCTTGTACTCGTCGGCCAGCTCCGGCGGCCAGTAGGGGAAGTTCATGCTCTGGCCCAGCAGCTCCTCGGCGCTGAAGCCCACCATCTGGCAGAAGGCCGGGTTGACGTAGGTGATACGACCCTGCAGATCGCGCGCGCGCAGGCCCGTGACCAGCGAGTCCTCCATGGCCTTGCGAAAGGCCAGCGCGTCGGCCAGATCGCTCTCGGCCTTGAGCCGGCGGCGCATGTCCTTGCCGAGCAGCAGCAGGATGGAAACCAGGGCGATCGACATGGTCGTAACCAGGGCCGTGAGCACATTGGGGAAGACCTCGGGCGCGCCACGCCAGCTGTCCATGCGCAGCACCAGGGTCGTGCCCGGCAGGTCCAGCAGTTGCTGGGCCGAGAACACGCGGCTGGTGCGGCGTGCCGTGCCGCGCATGGCCAGGCGTGTGCCATCGCCTTCGGTGAAAGACACCTCCTGGCTGCGCGTGAGCTGGCGAGCCAGATCGTCCAGCAGGTCCTGCAGGGAATAGGTGGCCACCAGATAACCCATGACCACACCGGCACTGGCCAGCGGCAGGCACACCTCCATGACCTCCAGCCCCAGGCCATCGGTCATGGGCACGAAGTAGCTGCCTGAATAGGCCGGCCCGCTGATGCGCCGCGCGACATTGCAGACCTGGTTCACCTCGGATTGCACGCTGTCGCGGCCCAGCCGGGCAAACACCGGCGGACGGTAGGGCGTACCGGCCTGGGCCAGGATGTGGTGCTGGCTGTCGCGCCATTCGATGCGCAGCAACTCGCGCCGCTCGCGCAGCAAGGTGGTGGCTTCGGACGTCCAGGCCGTCGGTTTGGGGTCGCCGAACTGCAGGGCCTGCAGGCTCTGCAGATTGCGTGTCAGGCGCGAGCGGATATCGCCCACGGCGTCGGCCGCATCGCGCTCCAGGCGGCTTTGCACCTGGCTGGCCTCGTAGCGACCGGCCAGCCACACCAGCGTGATCAGCAGGGCCACCACCAGCGCCGTCAGTGCCGACCACAGCACACGGCGGCGCCAGTGGGCGCGCCAGCGCTCCCGGCGCGATTCGACCAGGGAGGTGTTCACAGCACGCGGTGCTCCAGGGCCGGCAGTTGCTGGCGGCACTGCTGCAGCTGGACCGCATCGAGCTCGGCCAGCACCACGCCCTCGCCTTCGGGCCGCACGCCCAGCACGCGCCCCCAGGGATCCACCAGCATGGAATGGCCCCAGGTGCGCCGCCCGTTTTCATGCAGCCCTCCCTGCGCCGCTGCAGCGACGAAGGCCAGGTTTTCGATGGCACGCGCACGCAGCAGCAACTCCCAGTGCGCCTGGCCGGTGGTGTGCGTGAAGGCGCTGGGCACCAGCAGCAGTTCAGCGCCGGCCTGGGCATGGGCGCGGTAGAGCTCGGGAAAACGCAGGTCGTAGCAGACGCTCAAGCCCACGCGCCAGCGGTGGCCGTCACGCGAGGACAACTCGAACATGACGGGCTCGCGCCCGGGGTGCAGGGTGCGGGCCTCGTCGTAGCGTTCACGCCCGTTGTCGAAGCGGAAAAGGTGGATCTTGTCGTAACGCGCCACCCGTTCACCACCGGCTGCGTAGACCAGCGTGCTGTTGTAGGCGCGCGGCGGTTCATCACCCGCCGGCGCGCCGTCATCCAGCGGCAGGGTGCCGCCGACGATCCACAAATCCAGTTCGCGTGCGGCCCGTGCCAGGAAGTCCTGGATCGGCCCCTGGCCCAGAGACTCGCGCAGGGCCAGCTTGTCGCTGTCCTGCCGGCCCAGCAAACAGAAGTATTCGGGCAGCACGGCCAACTCGGCGCCCTGGCGCGCCGCCGCCTCGAGCAACGCCCGCGCGCGCAGCAGATTGGCGTCGCGCTCGACGCCGGAAACCATCTGGAGGGCCGCCAGCTTCATGGCGTGTTTCCGGCCGGCCGGTCGGGTGCGGGTGCGGGTGTCTCGACCTTGTTCATCTGCGGGTCGCTCCAGCTGCCGGTGATGCGAAACTCCTGCGTGGTTGCGGCGATCATCGGCCCCCGCAGCAAGACCTGGGCGAGGAAAGTGCCCAGACCAACCGCCGGGTTGATCCAGGTGGCGATCAGCGAGGCGGTGCCGGCGTTGATCTCGGGCACCACCACCACACGCAGATCCTGCGTCTCGCGCGCCAGATCGGCCTGGCCATCCATCAGAACGGCGGCGTTGACGCCCTTCATCTGCAGATTGTTGGTCCGGGCGATGCCCTGCTCGATCTGGACGTCGCCCCGCACGAAGTCGAAGGAAAAACCTTCGGTGAACACGTCACGGAAATCCAGCGCCAGGCGCCGCGGCAGGGCCTGCAGACTGAGTACACCCATGAGCTTGGCGATGCCGGGTTCGGCTTTGAGGAATTGACCAGTCTCGACATTGATGTTGAAACCGCCCCCCAGGCTCGGATAGTCCAGCCCCAGGGGTGAGCCGATCCAGCTGGCCTGGCCCTCCATGCGGCCCTTGCCTGCACGGACCAGGCCGGGCATGCCCAGGCGCGTCAACAAGCCGCCGGCATCCGCCATATCGAGCCTGAAGTTCATGACGGTGCGCCGCCGCTCCGTGCGCACGGCGCCCGGGCTCGATCGCGGTAGGCTCACACGGCCCTCCGGTTCGCTGGCCTCCTGGTAGACGGCCCAGTTCCCGCTGGCCGTGAACTCGGCTTCAGGCATGCTGATGTTGAGTTTGCTCAAGCGCCATTCGCGCGTCCCGTTGTCACGTTGTGCCAGGCCACGGTTGACGGCCTCGATCTCCACGCGGCCCAGGTTCTTGCCGCGCAACTCCAGGCTGTTGATCACCACATCGAGCGCCGGGATGCTGACCGGCTGTTCGTCCAGCAGGTTTTCCATTCCGCTGGCGTTCTCCTGGGCCAGCACCAGACGCGCCAAGCGAGCGTAGACGCTGCCGGCACCAACGCTGGTAGGCATGCGGTATTCGAGGTAACCGCTGAGTTCGCGCGCGTCCAGGTTGACGCGCCAGGTCTGGCCTTCGCGTGTGCCGCCAGCCACCAGCTGGCTGAACTTCTGGCCGCCCACCCGCAGCGCGGTGCCCTGCACCATCAGGCTGGTGGGCAGGTAATCGTGCAAGGCCGCCGGTACGGGCGGGCCGCTGGGCGGCGCTACCGAGCTGCCAGGAGGCGCGGCCGCCGCCAGACGCCAGGCATCGAGATCGAGATCTTCAAAATGGATGCTGGCCACCACGCCGGCGTCCGGCATGGGCAGGCTCTCGCCCGCCGGCAAGCCGACACCGATGGTGCCGCGCAGGACCTGCGTCGTCTCCACGCCGTGTTCACGCACATAACGCATGGCCAGCAAGCGCCCGAGGTCGATCTGCAGCAGATCCTGGCGTGCACCCTGGGCTGCCCCCGGCTCGGCGCTCATCAGCGTGGCCTGCAGGCGCAGGGGCAAGGCTGCTTCGGCCGGCTTGGTCAGCGGCGCCGGCAGGTTCAGCGCGAGGCCCTGCAGGGTGGACGTGAGCTGGAATTCGGGCACACCCTGGCGCAAGCCGAATTCGGCCGCATAAGCCGCGCTGCCGCTCATCTGCTGCGCCAGACGGGCCACGACACCGAGCTGCGTTTCCTGGCGCAGACCCTGGGCCGTCAGGGTGCCCTGCACACGCAAGCGGGGTGCGCCATCGGTCGACGCCCCCGGCACGGCGATGGTGCCGCCTTCGGCGCGTACGTCACCTCCCAGCAGGCGGCCCTGCACACCCGCCAGTGCAAAACCACGTTCGCTGAAATGCAGGATGCCGCGGGTACGGGTCAGACGCGGAAGTTCGGCAGCAAGCTGCAACTCGTTACCGGCCAGCTTCACCTGCCCCTGCACCACCGAGTCATCCAGGTGCAGCAGCGGCAGGTCGAGTCGCAATTGCCCCTCGGTATTACCCGTGGCGCGGGCCTGCCCCAGCACGCCGCCGATCATCGCGTCCAGCGGCGAGGCCACGATGAGCCCGCGCAAGAGATCGTCAAGCGGGCCACCCAGTTGCATGCTGGTCAGCACCCGCGCATCGTGGCCCATGTCCGGGATACGGGCCTCGCCCTGGCTGATGCGCAGCTGCGCAGCGCCTTCGAGCAGGGCGGTGATGTTGCGCAGCTGCAGGCTGGCGTGGTCGATCAGCAGCTCGCCGCGCACATCGGTCAGGGCCGGCCAGGGTTTCTGCCCGGCGGGCTGCAGGCCTGTTGGCACGTAGACAAAACGCGTGTCCTGCACGCTGGCCGTGATGCGGAACTCGCCCTGCCCGGGATGGCTGAAGGGGAAATCGCGCAAATCGCCCCTGACCCGAAAACGCCCCCCGCCGGCCCAGCCCCGTGGCAGCGCCTTGCGCAGATAGTCCCGGACGTCGGCGTTGATGGCCTGGGGCAGGTAACGGTGCAAAGCGGACAGATCCGCCCGGCTCAGGCTGCCCTGCAGGTCCAGCACACCGGGCAGGCTGGCGCCGGCCGCATTAGCGGTATGCCATTTGAGCTGGAACTCACCCTGCCCATCGGCATTGGCAAAGCGCGCGTTGTTGATCTGCAGACTGGTCTGGCCACCCTGCAAGCGCCACTGCAATTCGGCCGCCAGCTGGTCCAGCGCGATGCGCGGCTGCTCGAACACACCCGGCAGCTCCAGATGCCCCTGCTGCACCACCACGCTGGCGCGGCCGCCGTCCTGGCTCAGGTCGAAATCGACGGTCAGGCCACGCACGCCAGGCGAGCCGATGGCCCCGGACGGCGCCACACCCTCGACCAAGGGTTGAAGCTGCGGGCGCGCCGCCACGTCCAGCTGGCGCAGCCGGCCGCGCGCATCGAAACGATCGGGCGCCTCCCAGGGTCCCTGCCAGCGGGCCTGCAGCTGCTCGACCTGTCCCTTGGGCGCATACAGCACCAGTGCTTCATGCACGTGTCGCCCCAGCGGCAGCCTTTGGGCCAACTGGGCCAGGGTCGCGAGGTCGATGCCGCTGACGCGGATCTCTCCACGCGCCTTCACCTCGCCCCCCGGATCGGCATAGCTCAGACGCACATCACCGCCGGGCCAGCGCAGGCCGTCGACCGTGTCGAACTCCAGGCCCTGGGTAGAAACCTCGAAGCCGCCGTCGAGCCTGCGCCCGCCCAGGCGGCCGCTGAGACGGGTCAGGTCCAGCGCCGGCAGCTCGGGGCCCAGCCTGAGGCCCAGCCGCGACAGCGCCACATCCGCCGTGACATTGCTCACACGGCCCTGGTCCACATCCACCCAGGCGCGCAGGGCGCCGCTGCCGCCCGCCATATCCAGCTGCAGTGGAACATGGCGGCGCAACTGGGCCATATCGACGCGCTCGAACACAGCATAAAACTGCCCGTACCAGCGCTGCCACTCGCCGGCCCGGGTGAACAGCAGGGGCTGGTGAAAGCGCCCGCGCAGGCTGAAGCGGCCACCGAGTTCGGCCGGCGGCGTGGCATCCAGCCTGAATTCATGCCGGCGCGCGCCGTTGTACATGCGCAGATCGACCTCCTGCAGTTGCAGCGGCGGCGCGCCGCGAAGTTCATCACGCCACTGCACACGACCCCCGCGGATGAGCCATTCCGTCTGCGAGAACACCCAGTCGGCCGCACGGCCATCCTCCTGCTGCTGCGGAATTTCGATACCGGCCACAAAGATCCGGCCGTCGGCCGCACGCCAGACATCGAGTTCGGGCCGTTCGATGGCCAGCTGCTCGAAACCCAGGTTCCAGAGCGAACGCGGCGAGATCGTGGCCGTCACGCGCGGCAGCTGCAAGGCCGCCTTGCCTTCGCGGTCCAGCAGCCGCACATCGCTCAGCTCGAAAGAGGGGAACAGGCGGTCGGCGTGTGCGACGATGGCGCCGATGCGCACCGGCACGCCGAGGGCCTGGCTGGCCCGGCTTTCCAGCTCCGGGCGCAATTCGCCGATTCGCGGCACAATGACCAGGTGCAACGTCGCCCAGGCGGCGCTGAAGATCAGCCAGGCCAAGAGGATCAGCCACAAAAGGGCACGCGTCGAAATCGTCAGGATTTTGAGCGGCAGGGATGGGCGGCGCGGCAGGGTATCCATTGTGAAGATCGAGGGCTCGACAGGAATTATGACCCGCAACGATGCATGCGGCCTGATGCAGGGCGCGACCAAGCCGCCGACCGCATCCCCCGTCTCCGCCGACCATTCCCGTTTCGTCCAGCGCATACGGCGCCGTCATGCCGAGCTGCTGGCACAGCTGCGCCCTGGCCGCCCCGGTCTCCTGGCCCTGCAAGCGCTTTTGACCCAGTTGCGCAGCTCGGGTCATGACAGCGGCGCAGCCTTGCGCACGATCCGTCAGCTGGTCATGGAGCGTCTGGTCGTCCTGGACTGCGAGCAGCAGGCCTCTTTGCACGACATCACGGCCAGCATGACCGAGTTGGCCGAATTCGCGCTTGACGTGGCCTGCACCGAGGTCATGCAGACCCTGGACGACAGCCATGGCATGCCGCTGACACCGGCCGGCAACCGCGCGCTGTTCTGGGTGGTGGGCATGGGCAAGCTTGGCGCGCGCGAGCTCAACGTCTCCAGTGACATCGACCTGATCTACGTCTACGACCAGGACGGCGAGACCGCCGGCAATGCCGAGGGCCGCAACCGCATCTCCAACCACGAGTACTTTGCCAAGGCGGTGCGCGCCATCTACAACCTGCTGGGAGACACCACGGAGCACGGTTTCGTGTTCCGTGTCGACCTGGCCCTGCGGCCCAACGGCAACTCGGGTCCGCCGGCGGTGTCCCTGGGCGCCCTGGAGGAATATTTCCACGTGCAGGGCCGCGAATGGGAGCGTTTTGCCTGGCTCAAGAGCCGCATCGTCGCGCCCAAGCGCCAGTTGCAGGACGGCTCGGTCATGGCCTTGCGCAGCCTGGTGGTGCCCTTCGTCTTCCGTCGTTACCTGGACTACAACGTTTTCGATTCGCTGCGCGTGCTGCACCGGCAGATCCGCGAACACGCGGCCAAACGCAGCGCGGGCCACCCCGAGCGCAGCAACGACGTCAAGCTCTCACGCGGCGGTATTCGCGAGATCGAATTCACCGTGCAGCTGTTGCAGGTGGTGCGTGGCGGCCAATACCCCGAACTGCGCACACGCCCCACGCTGGATGCCCTGCAACGCCTGGTCAAGGCCGGACTCATGCCGCAGGCCACGGCCGAAGCGCTGGCCCAGGCTTACGAATTTCTGCGCCGGGTCGAACACCGCATCCAGTACCTGGACGACCAGCAGACCCACGTGCTGCCCACGCGCGACGAGGATCTGGACTGGATCGCACGCAGCATGGGCTACCCCGATGCCTGTCGCTTTCTGACCCAGCTCGACGCCCACCGCGAGGTCGTGGCCCAGGAGTTCGACATCCTGCTAGGCGGCTCAGGCCAGAAGGAGTGCAAGGGCTGCGGCAACGGGAATGGCAAGAACGGCAGCGGCCCCGCCACGCCCGATTTCGACGGCCTGCTGGAGCGGCTGCCGCCGCAGTTTCGCGAACGGATCAACGCCTGGCGCGCGCACCCGCGCGTGCTGACCCTGCGTGACGAGTCACGCGCCCGACTGATCCGTCTGGTGGTGCGCACGGCCGACTGGCTGCGCGAAGAGCGTGCCAGCGAAGAAGCCGCCTGCCGCCTGGTGGACTGGATGGAACCGCTGCTGCGGCGCGAGAGCTACCTGGCCATGCTGCTGGAACGCCCGGCCGTGCACGAACGCCTGCTGCGCCTGCTGGGCGCGGCGCGTTGGCCGGCGCGTTACCTGCTGCAACACCCGGGCGTGATCGACGAACTCGCCAGCCGCACCATGATGGACGAGCGCTTCGATCCGCTCGCCTTCGAGGCCGAACTCGACGTCCGCCAGAAGGCCCTGCAGGCCGCCGGCGACGACGACGAGGAGTCCCTGCTCAACCTGCTGCGCCGGGCCCACCATGCCGAGGTCTTCCGCACCCTGGCGCGCGACGTCGAGGGCGTGCTGACGGTGGAGCAGGTGGCAGATGATCTCTCGGCACTGGCCGATGCCGTGCTGCGCATCACCACCCGCTGGTGCTGGGCGCGCATGAAAAAGAAGCACCGCGAAGAGCCGCAGTTCGCCATCATCGGCTACGGCAAGCTCGGCGGCAAGGAGCTGGGCTACGGCAGCGACCTGGACATCGTCTTCGTCTACGAGGACGAACACGAGGACGCCCCCGAGAGTTATGCCCTGCTGGTGCGCAAGCTGATCAACTGGCTGACCGTCAAGACCGGCGAAGGGGATCTCTACGAGATCGACACGGCCCTGCGCCCCAACGGCAACTCAGGCCTGCTGATCACCACCTTCGAGGCCTACGCCAACTACCAGCAGCAGCGCGGCAGCAACACCGCCTGGACCTGGGAACACCAGGCCATGACGCGCGCACGCTTCGTGCTGGGCAACGATGATTTGCGCCGACGCTTCGACGACGTGCGCCGGGCCGTGATCACCGCGCCGCGCGACGCGTTGGCACTGCGTCAGGAGATCGTCGCCATGCGCGACCGGGTCCGCCAGGCGCACCCGGTGCGCGGCGAGCAGTTCGACGTCAAGCACAGCGTGGGCGGCATGGTCGACGCCGAGTTTTCGGTGCAGTACCTGGTGCTGTCGCAGTCGATGCGCCACCCGGAACTGGTGGCCAACGTCGGCAATATTGGCCTGCTGCGTGCGGCCGAAACCGCGGGCCTGCTGCCGCCCGGGGCGGGCACCGCGGCCGCCGACGCCTACCGTGAATTGCGGCGCGTGCAGCACCGCGCGCGTCTCAACGAAGAGCCGACCCAGGTCGCGGTCGAGTCCGTGGCCGCAGAGCGCGCTGCCGTGCTGGCCTTGTGGACGAAGGTTTTCGGCCCGGCCTGAAGCCCACGATCAGACAATGCCGCGGATCTTGCGCACCAAGGCCGTGGTGGAATAACCGTCGACAAAGGGCAGGGCCAGCGCCTGGCCACCCCAGGACGCCACCAAGGCCGTCTCGGGCAGCTTGCGCATGTCGTAGTCACCGCCCTTGACCAGGATGTCCGGGCGGATCTCCGCAATCAGGGCCTGGGGCGTGTCCTCGTCGAACCAGGTCACCAGGTCGACCGCGCCGAGTGCCGCCACCATGGCCGCGCGGTCCTGCTCATTGTTGAGCGGCCGATCGGGCCCTTTGCCCAATCGGCGCGCCGAAGCATCGGTGTTGAGCGCCACAACCAGGCTGGCCCCCAGGGCACGTGCCTGCGCCAGGTAGATGGCGTGGCCGCGGTGCATGACATCAAACACACCGTTGGTGAAGACCAGGGGCCCGGGCAGGCTTGCCCGCCGTGTGGCCAGCCCGCTGCGCGGACACAGCTTGTCAAGAAAAGCCGGCAAAGGGAAAGGGCCGGACGGGTTCGGGGCGTGCGCTCGCGTCATGGCCCGCATCCTAGCAGTCGCTGCGCAGGCCGGCACAGCGGGCGGCGTATCGGGGGAAAACGGCGGCTCTTCACCCCCTAATCCCCCATCCCCACCCAATCCGCAGGGGCATAATTGCCAGGCCCATGTCGACCAAACTTGTCGCTGTCAGCCTTGATTCACTGCGGATCGGTGAGCCCCTGCCTTTTCCGCTGATGGACGCCGACGGCACCTTGTTGGCCAGCAAGGGTTACGTGATCGCCTCGCGCAGCGAACTGCAGTCTCTGGTCGGTCGTGGTATTTCACTCTATATCGACCTCGCCGACTCCGAAGCCCACCACCGAGCCTATGTGGGCATGCTGCACGATCTGGTGCGCAAGGAAAAAACCCTAGGCCAGATCGCCGGCACCCACATCTCGCGCGCCGAACTCGATGCGGGACGCGCCGACCCGGACCTGGCCGATGGCCCGATCGACTGGCTGGACTACCAGGTCCAAGCCAACAGCATCCTGCGCGACTGCGGTGCACCGCAGTTCCTGCAGCGCCTGGTGCGCCTGCAAAAGCAGCTGCGCCAGCAGTCCATCGGCAACGCGGATGGCGCCCTGTTCGCGCTCTTTCACCTTTCGGCCAGCGAGATCCGCATGTACAGCGCCACGCATGCCATGCTGGTCAGCGTGATGTGCGGCCTGGCGGCACGCGAGGTGCTCAACTGGCCGGCGGAACAGGAGCAGGTCTTGTGCCTGGCGGCGCTGACCATGAACATCGGCATGACCGAGCTGCAGGACAAGCTGGCCCAGCAGTTGACCCCGCCCTCGCCGGAGCAACGCCAGCAGATCGACCAGCACTCGCTGCGCTCGGTGGCGCTGCTGCAGAAGATCGGTGTCAACGATGCCGGCTGGCTGGAGGCCGTGCGCCACCATCACAGCGTCCCGCCGGGGCCGCTGGCCGCAAAATCGGAGGGGCAACGCATGGCGCGCCTGATCCAGCGCGCCGACATGTTCGGCGCGCGGCTGGCGCCTCGAGCCTCGCGCACCCCTACCGCCCCGGCAGCGGCCATGCAAGCCAGCTACTTCGACGAAAACCGGCAGGTGGACGAAGCAGGCGCGGCCCTGATCAAGGCCGTGGGCATCTATTCACCGGGTTCCTTCGTGCGGCTGCACACCGATGAGGTGGCGACCGTGATCCGGCGCGGAGTCAACACCACCACACCCAAGGTGGCCGTGCTGATCAATCGGGAAGGCATACCGGTGGCCGAGCCGGTGATACGCGACACCAGCGCGCGCGACTACCGCATCGTGGCCAGCGTACCGCACCGCGAGGTCAAGGTTCAGCTCAACCTGCAGCGCATGCTGGCGCTGACGACCGCCACCAGCTCAGACCGCGCCTGAAGAAACGAGCGGCGCCGCCGGCACCATCAACTCCTTGCGGAAGCGGTTGAGCTCCTGCACGGTCTGGAAACTGCGGCCGAGCAGCAGGCTCAGGTTGTGCAGGATGCGCTCGACCACCTTGCTTTCCCAGGCGGCGTCAAAGTTGATCTGCCGGTCCAGCCAGTGCTCCAGCCACTCGGGGTTGGGCAGGCGGCTCTGGATCGTGTCGTGCGGGAACAGGTTCTTGTTGACGTGCAGATTGGTCGGATGCAGGGCCTGGGCCGTGCGCCGGGCGCTGGCCATGAGCACACCCACCTTGGCAAACGCCGTCTTGGCTTCAGCGCCAAAACGACCTATCGCGCGGCGCATGTACTTGAGATAGGCGCCGCCATGCCGGGCTTCGTCCTGGCTCAGTGTGGTGTAGATGTGCTTGATGACCGGCTCGGTGTGCCATTCGGCGGCGCGCCGATACCAGTGGTTGAGCCGGATCTCGCCGCAGAAGTGCAGCATCAGCGTCTCCAGCGCAGGCGCCGGATCGAATTCGAAACGGATATCGTGCAGCTCCTGCTCGGTGGGAACGAGTTCGGGTCGGAAGCGCCGCAGATACTCCATGAGGACCAGGGAGTGCTTCTGCTCCTCGAAGAACCAGATCGACATGAAGGCGGAAAAGTCGCTGTCGTCGCGGTTGTCGCGCAGAAACATCTCGGTGGCCGGCAGGGCCGCCCACTCGGTGATGGCATTCATCTTGATGGTCTGGGCCTGTTCATCGCTGAGCAGGGAGGCATCGAACTTGTCCCAGGGGATGTCCTTCTCCATGTCCCAGCGCACGGCTTCCAGCTGTTTGAACAGTTCAGGGTAAAGCATGGCGTTCCTTCACGGTGCGACAATTTTAGGGCAGCGTGATGACAAATGCCTGACGGGGCATGCGTTTCCGCATACCAGCCCGGGGAAATGGTGCCGCGCCGCCTCAGTGCGGCCGGGTGTCGGCAAAGCTGGGGCGCTGCATGAGCTTGTCCTGCAGGCGCACCAGGCCGGGATGTGCATCACGCCAGTCAATCTGGGGGAAACGGAAATCCAGATAACCCAAGGCAGAACCGACGGCCACGTCGGCCAGGCTGAAGTGGGTCCCCGAGCAGAAGGGCTTGTCGCCCAGGCCCTGGCTCATGGCATCCAGGCTGGCTGCGATCTTGCCGAGCTGGCGGTCTATCCAGGCCGGGCTGCGCTGGGCCTCGCTGCGCTGGGGCCAGACTGCCTCCATGCGAGCCAGCAGAGCGGCGTCCATGACGCCGTCGGCCAGGGCCTCCCAGGTCTTGGCTTCGGCACGCTCGCGGCCGACCGGCGGGATCAGCTTGCCCACCGGCGACAGGGTGTCCAGGTATTCGACGATCACGCGCGAGTCAAACAGGGCTTCCCCGCCTTCCATGATCAGGCAGGGGATCTTGCCCAGGGGATTGGCGTCCACGATGCGGGTCTGTTCCGACCACACATCCTCCAGTACAAAGGTGTATTCCAGTTTTTTCTCGGCCATCACGATGCGCACCTTGCGCACGTAGGGGCTGGTATGGGAGCCGATCAGTTTCATGGGTCTTTTGGTAGTCCAGGGGGCGGATTCTAACGATTCGCACCCGGTCTGCCCGTTTCCTCCGCGTCACAGGCCGTCAAACTACAATCCGGGCATGACTTTCTCCACGATTTCGGCCCTGTCCCCGCTGGACGGGCGTTACGCCGCCAAGCTCGCCGCCTTGCGCCCGCTGATGAGCGAACAGGGCTACATGTACCGGCGCGTCCAGGTCGAAGTGGCCTGGTTCATCGCCCTGAGCGATGCCGGCTTCAAGGAATTCCCGCCACTGTCGCCCGGCGCTCGCACCTATCTGCTCAATCTGGTGAAAAACTTCGCCGAAGCCGATGGCCAGGCCATCAAGGAGATCGAGAAGACCACCAACCACGACGTCAAGGCCGTCGAATACTGGATCAAATCCCGCTTCGAGGCCCGGCCCGAACTGGAAAAGGCCAGCGAATTCGTGCATTTCGCCTGCACCAGCGAGGACATCAACAACACCAGCCATGCCCTGCAGCTGCGCAGCGCGCGCGACACCGTATTGCTGCCGGCGCTGGACAAGCTGCTGCTCAAGCTGCGCGACATGGCCCAGGCCCATGCCGAGGTGCCCATGCTCAGCCGCACCCACGGCCAGACGGCCAGCCCCACCACGGTGGGCAAGGAGATCGCCAATGTGGTGGTCCGCCTGCAGACCGCCTGTGACCGCATCGCCGCCGTCAAGATTCTGGGCAAGATGAACGGCGCTGTGGGCAACTACAACGCGCACCTGGCCGCCTGGCCCGCGTTCGACTGGGAAGCCTTCGCCCGCCGTGTGGTGGAAACACCCGAACCCCTGGGCCTGGGCCTGAACTTCCAGCCCTACAGCATCCAGATCGAGCCGCATGACTACATGGCCGAGCTGTTCGATGCCATTGCGCGCGCCAACACCATCCTGATCGACTTCTCGCGTGACATCTGGGGTTATGTCTCGCTGGGCTACTTCAAGCAGAAGCTCAAGGCCGGTGAGATCGGGTCCTCGACCATGCCGCACAAGGTCAACCCGATCGACTTCGAAAACGCCGAAGGCAATCTCGGACTGGCCAATGCCCTGCTGCGCCACCTCAGCGAGAAACTGCCGGTCAGCCGCTGGCAACGCGACCTGACCGACTCCACCGTGCTGCGCAATATGGGCGTGGCCATGGGCTACGCCGTGCTGGCCTACCAGTCGCTGTCCATCGGACTGGGCAAGCTCGAACTCAACAGCGAGGCATTGGCCGCCGATCTTGACGCGGCCTGGGAAGTGCTGGCCGAACCGATCCAGACCGTGATGCGCCGTTATGGCGTGCTGGGCGCCTACGAGAAGCTCAAGGAGGCCACGCGCGGCCAGACGGTGACTGCCGAAGACCTGCACCAGCTGATCCGCGGCCTCGCGATCCCCGAGACTGACAAGCAGCGCCTGCTGGCCATGACCCCGGGCAGTTACACCGGCAAGGCAGCGGAATTGGCAAAGAGGGCGTAGCCCTCTTCCCCCCTGAGTCGCTGCGCGCCTTCCCCCCGCGCATCCTTCGGTGGCGGGGGGACAACGCCAGCGGCCCGGCGGAGCCGGTTCCACGGCGTTTCTCGATAACTCCCCCTCACTTCTTTCCTGCACTTATGGCCATCAAATCCACCATCTTCAAGGCCAGTCTGCAGATCGCCGACATCGATCACGGTTATTACGCAGACCATGCGCTGACACTGGCACGCCACCCCAGCGAAACCGATGAACGCATGATGATCCGGCTGGTGGCGCTTGCGCTGCAGGCCCACCAGTTGCAAACCATGTGCGGCGGCGACGGCACGCTGGCCTTCGGCGCCGGACTGTCGGACCCCGACGAACCCGACGCCTGGCTGCGCGACTACACCGGTCAGACCCGGCTGTGGATCGAGGTCGGCCAGCCCGAGGACAAGCCCCTGGCCAAGGCCTGCAGCAAGTCCGATGCAGTGGTGGTCTATTGCTTCGCCCACGCCGCCGAGGTCTGGTGGCGTGGCATCGAGAACAAGCTCACGCGTCTGGACAAGCTGCAGGTCTGGCGTGTTCCCTCCGAAACGTCCCAAGCCCTGGCCGCCATGGCCGAGCGCAGCATGCAACTGCAGGCCACGATTCAAGAAGGAGCGCTGATGCTGGGTAATGACCGGCATCAGGTGGACATCGAAGCGTTGCGCTGGAAGTGAGCGCGGGACTGGCTCTAGGCTTCGGTGGACGTCACCATATGCCCCTCGGCCGCCCGTTCGGCATAGCGATTAAAGCGCCAAGCCCCACCGTGCAGCGTGATGCGGCGCCAGGTCTGCCGCTTTTGCGCGGGCCGCATCTCGGTCCAAAGCTGCACCTCGTCAAAGGTCCGGCCACACCCCTTGCACTCCGGGTCGCCCTGGCTGGTGGAACAGATCGCGATGCAGGGCGTGTCGGGCGTGCTGTCGTACCACTGCATCCAGGCTTGCATGGCCGATGCAGGCATGCTGAGCTCGTCGGCCTCCTGCTCGCGGAAATAGACCATCAGGGCATAGACCTCGGCCAGCGCTCGCACCGGTTGGGCCAATGTGATGCCGTCGGGTGAAGGTTCGCGTTCGCGCCAGTAGTTAATGGCCGCTTCGATATCAGTGATGTGTATGCCTGCCATGGTCCCTTCGGATGGGACAGGGATCATAGCGTCTGCCCGCCTGCCGTTGTTCCAGCGCTCCACCTCAAAAACCATATCAGTTGCATGGTTGACACCATCCGTGCTTCAATGTGTCTCACGAAGGGGAGTAGCTCCCACTTGCTGCAGCACAGGGAGGTAGCCACCAAGGCTATCGTTGCAACGAGTATCAACAAGTCGTCATTACGAAGCATGACTTCCGGCTTGTTGGGCAAATATCTGCATGACACCATGCCGAGCAAGACCTTCGATTGGAGCCTGTT
>JAGWTL010000338.1 GCA_028869035.1 Burkholderiales bacterium
CCATGGAGGCCGCCACCAGGGGCACGTTGTCCACCACGGCGCTGACCAGGCCGATCAGCATGATGATCACGTCCTGGCGTCCCACGCTCTGGTCCAGCCACTGCGCGATCGAGGACAGGATGTGGGTGTGCTCCAGCACCGCGACGGCCAGCAGGATGCCGATGAAGAAGACGATGGAGCTCATGTCAATGCGCGTGAGCGCGCGCGCCAGGGTCAGGCGCTGCTTGGCCAGGTCGTCCTCCTTGTTCCGGTGGACCAGATCACCCACCAGCCACAGGATGCCCAGACCGAACAGAATGCCCATGAAGGGCGGTAGATGCGTGACGGTCTTGAACACCGGCACCGCCACCAGGATACCCAGGCCCATGAAAAACATGAGGTTACGCTCAAAGGCCGTGGTCTCAGGGCCCTCTGCAGCATCGGCCCGCTGCGGGGCGATCACCGGACGCGAGCCGAGCACCAAGCTGGTGACGGCCAGGGGCACGACCAGGTTGATGAGCGAGGGGATAAAGAGGCCCTTCATGATTTCCACCGCCGTGATCTGTCCGCCGATCCACAGCATGGTGGTGGTCACGTCGCCGATCGGCGTCCAGGCGCCGCCGGCATTGGCCGCAATGACGATGATGCCGGCAAAGAACAGACGGTCCTCGCGCTGGTCCAGCAACTTCTTCATCAGTGAGACCATGACGATCGTCGTCGTCAGGTTGTCCAGGATGGCGCTCAGGCAAAAGGCCACGAAACCGACCAGCCACATCAGCGTGGAAAGCGTCTGGGTCTTGATGCGTTTGGTGATGACCTCGAAACCATTGTGCGCATCGACCACCTCGACGATGGTCATGGCGCCCATCAGGAAGAACACAACCTGCGCCGTTCCCATGAGCGATTCACCCAGTTCCCCGCCCACCTTGCTGGCGTCACCGGTGGCCACGGCATAGATCGTCCAAAGCAAACCGGCCCCGACCAGGGCCGAGGCCGACTTGTTGATCTTGAGGGGATGTTCCAGGGCAATGGCCGCATAGGCCAGCACAAAAACAACGACCAGCAGGGTGTGCATGCGGTGTACTCAGTCCAGCCAGCGCGTAAAGGCTGATGCCGATTCACGCGGCGTGTGAAAGGTGTTCACGACGGCGGAGCAGTCGGCATACCCCAGCGCCATGCCGCACACCAGCATCTCGTCGGGACCGGCCCCGATGTGCGGCAGGATGATCTTGGCAAAACCGTTCCACGCCGCCTGCGGACAGGTGTGCAGACCACGCTCGCGCGCCGCCAACATGATGTTCTGCAGAAACATGCCGTAGTCCACCAGGGAACCACGGCCCATGGCACGGTCCAGCGTGAACATCAGGCCCACCGGCGCGTCGAAAAAACGGAAGTTGCGTTGGTGCTGGGCATGCATCTTGTCCTTGTCGCCCTTGGTGATGCCCAGCAGGCCGTATAGGCCCCAGCCGTTCTCACGCCGGCGGTCGATGTAGGGGCTGACCCATTTCTCCGGGTAATAGTCATAGGCCTCGCGGTATTCGGCCGCCAGCGCCGGGTCGGCGCGCAGGGCCTCGTGCGCGGCGCAGACCTTCTCTACCAGGCCGTCGCGGCTGCGACCCCGCAGCACGTAGACCTTCCAGGGCTGGGTATTGGTGCCCGAAGGCGCCCGGCTCGCCAACTCCAGAATGTCTTGTATGTGTTCGGGTGCCACGGCCAGTGGCGTGAAGGCGCGCACGGACATGCGCGTCTGGATGGCTTCATCGACAGTCATGAAATTCAGGTCAAGGTTTCAAGAGCGGCACGCAGGGCCGCGGGAAGCGGCACCGGCCTACGGGTATGCCGGTCCACATAGACATGGACGAAATGACCCTGCGCCGCCGCGAGCTCCTCGCCTTGCGCATACAGGCCGACTTCGTAACGCACGCTGGAATTGCCCAGCCGGGCGACACGGATGCCTGCCTCGATGCTTTGCGGAAAAGACAGGGACGCGAAATAGTTGCACTGCGTCTCGATGACCAGGCCGATGTTGTCGCCACCATGCATGTCGAGCACGCCCCGCTCGATCAGCCAGGCGTTGACGGCCGTGTCGAACCAACTGTAGTAGACGACATTGTTGACATGGCCGTAAGCGTCGTTGTCCATCCAGCGCGTGCTGATGGTGCGAAAGGCCTTGTAGGCGCTGCGTCTCTCGGGCCCCGGTTTGTCTGTCTTGGTATTCATCATGCGCAAGTCTGATTCTGCCAGCCCGTTTGCACGGGCCCTTGCCTCGGCCATTGCCACCAGCCCGGCGGGCACCGGTTTTCTAGGGCGTCAGCCCTAAATTGCTGCAATGCAGCAAAAAACCCTTGCAATCGGAAACGGGAGGCCTAAAATTCAACCCATGCTGCAATGCAGCAAACATGGTTCCCAAACCCTTCCTTTAAGGAGTTCTATATGCTGACCGTCGAACAAGTCCTGGCCACCAACAAGGCCAACGTCGAAACCCTCTTTGGTCTGACCGGCAAAGCCTTCGAAGGCGTGGAAAAGCTGGTTGAACTGAACCTGGCCGCCTCTCGCGCCCTGCTGGCCGAATCCGCCAGCCAGGTACAGACCGTGCTGAGCGCCAAGGACGCCCAGGAACTGCTGGCCCTGCAATCCGGCCTGCTGCAGCCGCTGAGCGAAAAGGCCGCCAGCTACAGCCGCGAGGTCTATGACATCGCTACCGTGACCGGCGCCGAATTCGGCAAGACCTTCGAAGCCCAGATCGCTGAAGCCCAGAAGAAATTCCTCGACGTGGTTGACAGCACGGCCCAGAACGCCCCGGCCGGCTCCGAAACCGCTGTTGCCCTGATGAAGAGTGCCGTGGCTGCCGCCAACAATGTGCTGGAAACGGCCCAGAAGTCGGCCAAACAGGCTGCGGCCCTGGCCGAATCGAATTTCAAGGCTGCCACCGTCAGCACCGCTGAAGCCGGCAAGGCAACCGCCAAGAAGCGTTGATTTTCAGCACAGGACAGGCCCTGGACTTCAAGGCTTTTTCAGAAAAGCCTTTACACCCAGGGAAAACCCTGACATAATTTCATCATCGAAAAACAAAACAGTTTTGTTTTTCCACTGTTTGTCTCCTCGGGTCCTTTCGTAAC
>JAGWTL010000339.1 GCA_028869035.1 Burkholderiales bacterium
GGCTTCGAGTTGCATTGCCGTGAGCTCTGCGCCCGTCTGGGTGTGCCGCTGCAGGTGCAAGGTGTTGATGCACGCCATGCGCCCGGGCAGAGCCCGGAGGAGGCCGCGCGCAGCGCGCGTTACCAGGCCCTGCGCCGGTGTGCCGAGGCGGCCGATCCGCCGATCCGTCACATCGCCCTGGCCCAGCATGCCGACGACCAGGTCGAGACCCTGCTGCTGGCGCTGAGCCGCGGCGCCGGCCTGCCGGGCCTGAGCGCCATGCCGGCGCAGTGGGAGCGCGACGGCATCCACTACTACCGGCCCCTGCTGGACGTCAGCGGCGTCGAACTGCGTGCCTGGCTGCGCGCGCGCCGTGTCGCCTGGATCGAGGACCCGACCAACGCGGATGAGCAGTACACCCGCAACCGCATCCGGGCCCGTCTGCTGCCGGCGCTGGAGGCTGTCTTTCCGCAGTTTCGCGACACCTTCGCCCGCAGCGCGTTGCATGCGGCACAGGCGCAGCGACTGCTGGATGAATTGGCCGGCGAAGACCTGCTGCGCGTCGGCCATCCGCCCGCCATCGCCGGCTTGCGCGCGCTCAGCCGGGACCGTCAGGCCAATGTGCTGCGCCACTGGTTGCGCCTGAGCCATGCCACCGCGCCCAGTGCGGCCCAGCTGGACGAGCTGCTGGACCAGATCGCAGCCTGCAGCACACGCGGCCATGGCATCCGGCTCAAGGTGGGTGCCGGCTTCGTTGAGCGTCAGGGGCAGGTACTGACTTGGTACAATCCCTAGGTTTTGCCCAGCAGCGAGGCTGCTGCCGGCAGGGCGCCAACACCCCGTAGACACCGGCCGGCGTCGCCCCCGCGCGCGAAGGCCAACTATCCAACGTTTTTCAATGGCACTGATCGTTCACAAGTACGGCGGCACGTCCATGGGCTCGACCGAGCGCATCCGCAACGTCGCCAAGCGCGTCGCCAAGTGGGCCCGCGCCGGCCACCAGATGGTGGTGGTGCCCTCGGCCATGAGCGGCGAAACCAACCGCCTGCTGGGCCTGGCCAAGGAGCTTGCTCCTCCGAAGAGCAACGACGCCACCAACCGCGAGCTCGACATGCTGGCCGCCACCGGTGAGCAGGCCTCCAGTGCCCTGCTGGCCATCGCGCTGCAGGCCGAAGGCATGGCATCGGTCAGCTACGCCGGCTGGCAGGTGCCGATCAAGACCAACAGCGCCTACACCAAGGCCCGCATCGAGTCCATCGACGACCAGCGTGTGCGTGCCGATCTGGCCCAGGGCAGGGTCGTCATCGTCACCGGCTTCCAGGGCATCGACGAGCAGGGCCACATCACCACGCTGGGCCGTGGCGGTTCCGACACCTCGGCCGTGGCCGTGGCCGCGGCCATGAAGGCCGACGAGTGCCTGATCTATACCGACGTCGACGGCGTCTACACCACCGACCCGCGTGTCGTGCCGGAAGCGCGCCGCCTGCACACCGTGAGCTTCGAGGAGATGCTGGAGATGGCCTCCATGGGCTCCAAGGTGCTGCAGATACGTTCGGTCGAATTCGCCGGCAAGTACAAGGTGCCGCTGCGCGTGCTCTCCAGCTTCACGCCCTGGGACATCGACATCAACGAGGAAGCCAAGTCCGGCACCCTGATCACCTTTGAGGAAGACGAGAAAATGGAACAAGCCATTGTTTCCGGCATTGCATTCAACCGCGACGAGGCCAAGATTTCCGTGGTCGGCGTGCCCGACAAGCCCGGCATCGCCTACCAGATCCTGGGCGCCGTGGCCGAGGCGAACATCGAAGTCGACATGATCATCCAGAACATCAGCAAGGATGGCAAGACCGACTTCAGCTTCACCGTGAACCGCAACGACTTCGCGCGCGCCATGGACCTGCTCAAGGACAAGGTTGTCCCCGCGCTGGGCGCCACGGAAGTCGTGGGCGACACCAAGATCTGCAAGGTCAGCATCGTGGGCATCGGCATGCGCAGCCACGTGGGCATCGCCAGCAAGATGTTCCGCTCGCTGAGCGAGGAGGGCATCAACATCCAGATGATCTCCACCAGCGAGATCAAGACCTCGGTCGTGATCGACGAGAAGTACATGGAGCTGGCCGTGCGCGCCCTGCACAAGGCCTTCGACCTGGACCAGCCGGCAGCCTGAATTTCCGCCTGACAGCGGATCGATTCATGCGATAATCCCGCTGACCTTTCAGGAAACGTGACCGAGTGGCCGAAGGTGCTCCCCTGCTAAGGGAGTATGGGGTGTAGAGCCTCATCGAGGGTTCGAATCCCTCCGTTTCCGCCAAAAGAAAAGCCCCGCCTAGTGCGGGGCTTTGCTTTTGGCGGAGTCGGGAGGGTGAGGACCCTCTGGTTCGCTCGAAAACAGTCCGGGGGACTGTTTTCGGACGCGCGTAGCGCGGGGGCGCAGCCCCGAGAAATTCGCGTTAGACGAATTTCGAGCAATCCCTCCGTGTCCCGGTAGCAGGGAGCGTTGCGGTGGCGAGCAAGCCCACTCACGAATCCGCCGACGCACTCCACCGCTCATTCCACCCCGCCTTGTCCATCTGCCGCCGATCCCGCTTGGTCGGCCGTCCCTGTTCGATGCTCAGCGCAGGTTCTGCAGCCAGCCGCCGCTGCTCGGCTACGGCTTCACGTGCCAGCCGGCTGGCCTCGGTTTCCTCATAGAGCTGCTGTGCCACGGGAGCCGGGCCGCGCTGGCCGCTCAGGCCTTTCACCACCACGATGCGGACGACGGCACCCTGGCGCACGGTGACGAGATCACCGGGCCGCACTTCGCGTGCCGGCTTGACGGCCTGCTCGTTGACCAGCACCCGCCCCCTGGTGATCTCCTCCACGGCCAGCGAGCGGGTCTTGTAGAAGCGGGCCGCCCACAGCCATTTGTCGATGCGAAGGGTCTCCATCAGGGATAACGGGGAAGGCGGAACATGCGAGTCACTGTACCATTGCCCCATGGAAAAAACGGACGTCCTGCCGCGCGATGCCCAGAGCATCCTGGAGCTGGCCGCGCGTTCCATGTTCGATCTTTTCGCCAACGCCAGCGAAGGCATGCTGCTGGTGGACCGGCAGGGCAAGGTGGTCTGGATCAACGA
>JAGWTL010000340.1 GCA_028869035.1 Burkholderiales bacterium
CGCTTTCAGACGGGCCTCGTAGTCGGCCCAGAGCTGGTCCTGCTGCGAACCGAGGAAATAGAGGTAATCCCAGGAAAAGATGCCGCTGTCGTGGCCGTCCGAGAAGACGGGTTTCACGGCATAGTTGCCCACGGGTTCCAGGTCCGCCAGCTCCACGTCGCGCTTGCCGGTCTGCAGGACTTCCTGGCCGGGACCGTGGCCCTGCACTTCGGCCGAGGGGGAGTAGATGCGCATCAGCTCGAAGGGGATGCGAAAGGTCTTGCCGTCGGAAAAGCCGACCTCCAGCACCCGCGACTTGCTGTGCACCGTGAGATCCTGCGGCGTCGGGGCGCCGGCTTGCAAACCTGCCATGAGGGTCACCTTGTCTGTTGAAACCGGATTATCCCGTCCTGCTCAGACCAGCACGCGCTCGATGCCGCCGGCATTGGCCGAGGCCACGTACTGCGGCATCCAGTCCTCGCCCAGGATCTGACGTGCCATCTCGACCACGATGTAGTCGGCTTCCAGCAGGCCGTTCTGCAGATCGTTGCCATAACGGTTCAGGCCCTGCAGGCAGCTGGGGCAGCTGGTCAGGATCTTGACGTTGTCTTTCGCGCCCACCAAGCCGGCCTCGCGCAGCTCGGTTTCGCCCTTGCGGATTTCCTCTTCCTTGCGGAAGCGCACCTGGGTCGAAACGTCGGGCCGGGTCACGCCCAGGGTGCCGGATTCGCCGCAGCAGCGGTCGCTCTTGAGGACATTGTCGCCCACCAGCGCCTTGACTGTCTTCATCGAGTCCTGCAGCTTCATGGGGTTATGGCAGGGCTCGTGATACAGGTAGGCACTCGTTCCCTTTTGGCTCCGGCCGCTGCGCTTAACGTTCGCTTCGCTCACGTTAGCCTCCGCCGAAAGGGAATCACCCAAGGTGATTCCCTTTTCCAGCAGGTACTCATGGATGTCGATGATGCGGCAGCCCGGGAAGATCTCCTCGAACTTGTAGCCTTGCAACTGGTCGTAGCAGGTGCCGCAGCTCACCACCACGGTCTTGATGTCCAGGTAGTTCAGGGTGTTGGCCACACGGTGGAAGAGAACACGGTTGTCCGTGATCATCTTCTCGGCCTTGTCGAACTGGCCGCTGCCGCGCTGCGGGTAACCGCAGCAGAGGTAACCCGGCGGCAACACGGTCTGCACACCCGCATGCCAGAGCATGGCCTGGGTGGCCAGGCCCACCTGGCTGAACAGGCGCTCGGAGCCGCATCCCGGGAAATAGAACACCGCCTCGGTCTCGGCCGTGGTGGCCTGCGGGTCGCGGATGATGGGAACGTAGTCGGCGTCCTCGATGTCCAGCAGGGCGCGCGCGGTCTTCTTGGGCAGGCCGCCGGGCATCTTCTTGTTGATGAAGTGAATGACCTGCTGCTTGATGGGCGCGGTGCCCACGGTCGCCGGAGGCTTGGCCGTCTGGCGGCGCGCCAGCGTGCGCAGCAGCTGGTTGGCCAGGCGCTGGGCCTTGAAACCCACGCCCACCATGGCCGAGCGCATGAGCTTGATGCTCTCGGGGTTGGTGGCGTTGAGGAAGAACATGGCCGCGGCATTGCCGGGACGGAAAGATTTCTGCCCCATCTTGCGCAGCAGGTTGCGCATGTTCATCGACACGTCACCGAAGTCAATCTTGACCGGACAGGGCGAGAGGCATTTGTGGCAGACCGTGCAGTGGTCGGCCACGTCCTCGAACTCCTGCCAGTGCTTGATGCTCACGCCGCGGCGGGTCTGCTCCTCGTAGAGGAAGGCCTCCACCAGAAGAGAAGTCGCCAGGATCTTGTTGCGCGGGCTGTACAGCAGGTTGGCGCGCGGCACGTGGGTCGAGCACACGGGTTTGCACTTGCCGCAGCGCAGGCAGTCCTTGACGCTGTCGGCGATGGCGCCGATGTCGCTCTGCTGCATGATCAGCGACTCGTGGCCCATGAGGCCGAAGCTGGGCGTGTAGGCGTTGGTCAGGTCGGCCGGATGGCTGGCCTCACGCAGCAGCTTGCCACGGTTGAAGCGGCCTTCGGGGTCGATGCGCTGCTTGTAGTCGGCAAAAGGCTTGAGCTCGGCGTCGCTGAGGAATTCGAGCTTGGTGATGCCGATGCCGTGTTCGCCCGAGATCACGCCGTCCAGTGAACGCGCCAGGGCCATGATGCGTTTGACCGCGCCGTGCGCGGCCTGCAGCATCTCGTAGTCGTCACTGTTGACCGGGATGTTGGTGTGCACATTGCCGTCACCGGCGTGCATGTGCAGCGCCACCCAGACCCGGCCCTTGAGGATGCGCTTGTGGAGGGTTTCACATTCGGCCACGATGGGCGCGAAGGCACCGCCCGTGAAGATGTCCTGCAGGGGCGTGCGGATCTGCGCCTTCCAGCTGGCGCGCAGGCTGTGGTCCTGCAGCTGCGGGAACAGCGTGTCCACGTCTTTCAACCAGCCCTGCCACTGGGTGCGCACCTCGCGCACGAGGGCCAGGGCCTGCGCCACGCGGTCTTCCAGCAGCTCGGCCGATGCAATCTCGCTGGCATCGGCCAGCTTGCCCAGGGGCAGGTTGCCCTCGGTGAAGAAATACTCCAGCTCGTCGGCCAGCTGGATCTTGTTGCGCAGCGACAGCTCGATGTTGATGCGCTCGATGCCGTCGGTGTACTCGGCCATGCGCGGCAAGGGGATCACCACGTCTTCGTTGATCTTGAAGGCGTTGGTGTGCTTGCTGATGGCGGCCGTGCGCTTGCGGTCCAGCCAGAACTTCTTGCGCGCCTCGGCGCTGATGGCAATGAAACCCTCGCCGCCGCGCGAGTTGGCGATGCGCACCACCTCGCTGGTGGCGCGCGCCACGGCGTCGGTGTCGTCGCCCACGATGTCACCGATCAGCACCATCTTGGGCAGGCCGCCGCGTTTGCTCTTGGTGGCGTAGCCCACAGCTTTCAGATAACGGTCGTCCAGGTGCTCCAGGCCGGCGAGCAGAACGGGGGAGGGGCCCTGTTCATTCCCTCCAGCGCCGCTGCGCTTCTGCAGGGAGAACATGAAGTCCTTGATCTCGACGATGCTGGGCACCGCGTTGCGCGCGTGGCCGAAGAACTCCAGGCA
>JAGWTL010000029.1 GCA_028869035.1 Burkholderiales bacterium
CTGTTGTTTCAGAGGGTGACACCGAGCTTGCGGGCCACGAAGTCGAGCCGGTCCTGGCCCCAGAAGATCTCGCCGTCGATGACGTAGCTGGGGGCGCCGAACACGCCGGCGCTGATGGCCCTTTGTGTGTGGGCCTCGTAACGTTCACGCACCTCCTGGCTGCGGGACTGTTCCAGGCGTTTGGTATCGAGCCCGTTTTCGGTCAGCAGTTCGGCCAGCACCCTGGCGTCGCCGATATTGCGTTCCTGCGCCCAGACGGCGGACAGCACGGCGCCGGTGATCTTCATCGCAGCTTCGCTGCCGTCGTGCAGGTCCACGGCGATGATCAGGCACGCCGCGTCGTCACCGCCGACCGGGAAGAACTTGGGTTGCGGATGCAGGGGAATCTGCAGGTATTCGCTGAAGCGCCGGAGCTCTTGCAGGCGGTAAGCCTGGCGCTGCGGCGCGCGTTTCGGCAAAGGCAGGCCGCCGGAGACGGGGAAGACCTTGCCGCCCAGGTCCACGGGCAGCACGCGGACGGCGACCCCTGCGACCTGGGCCAGGGCCGCAAAACGTGCATGGCCCAGATAGGTCCAGGGGCTTTGTGGTGCGAAATAGTAGTCCACCGTGCGGCTCATCGTGTCTCCTCTTGCGTGATCTGGCTGTTTCTGCGGCAATGGTATCTTGTCGTCATCACACCTGCAGGAGCTGGGATTTGGACAAGGTTCTACTGGTCACCGGGGGCGGCCGCGGCATCGGCGCCGCCACGGCGCTGCTGGCCGCGCAGCGCGGCTACGCGGTCGCCGTCAACTACACGGCCAACTCGCTGGCCGCTGACGAGGTGGTGCGGCAGATCCGCGCTGTCGGCGGCACGGCCATGGCGGTCCGCGCCGATGTGGCCGACGAGGCCCAGGTGCTGGCCATGTTCGGGCAGATCGACGCCAGACTGGGTCGCCTGAGCGCCCTGGTCAACAACGCCGGCGTCGTGGACACCACGCAGCGCGTGGACGAGCAAAGCCTAGCGCGCTGGCGTCGCATGTTCGAGATCAACGTCTACGGCACCATGCTCTGCGCGCGCGAGGCCGTGCGCCGCATGAGCAAGCGCCACGGCGGCACGGGCGGCGCCATCGTCAACGTCGGCAGCGTGGCCTCCCTGCACGGCGCGGCCGGGCAGTATGTGGACTACGCAGCCGCCAAGGGCGCGGTGGACGTGTTCACCCTGGGCCTGGCGCGCGAAGTGGCGGCCGAGGGCATCCGCGTCAATGCGGTGCGCCCCGGCATCGTCGACACCGAGATCCACGCCAGCGGCGGCCAGCCCGGCCGGGCACAGCGCCTGGCCCCGCAGATCCCCCTGCAGCGCCCCGGCACGGCGCAGGAGATCGCCCACGCCATCGCCTGGCTGCTGTCGGACGAAGCCAGCTACGCCACGGCCAGCCTCGTGGACATCACCGGAGGACGCTGATGACGACAAGAACCTTCAAGTACTACTGGGAGGACCTGGAGGTGGGCAGCACCCATGAACTCGGCAGCGTGGTGCCCACACGCGAGCAGATCCTCGATTTCGCGCGCGAGTTCGACCCACAACCCTTCCACCTGGACGATGCCGCGGCCGAAGCCTCGGTCTTCGGCAAGCTGTGCGCGAGCGGCTGGCACACCTGCGCCATGGCCATGCGCCTCATGGTGGACAACTTCCTCTCCCAGGCTGCCGCCCTGGGCTCGCCGGGGCTGGAAAGCCTCAAGTGGACCCAACCCGTCTTCCCCGGCGACACGCTCAGTCTGCGCCACATCGTCGTGGACCGCCGCCCCATGAACAGCCGGCCCGATGTGGGCCTGGTGCGCACGGTCTGGGAAATGCACAACCAGCACGGTGAACAGGTGCTGCATATGGAAGGCTGGGGCATGTTTCGCCGGCGCACACCGGCTGCGGCGACGGCCACCAAGGATTGAGATGGACTTCAAGCCGCTCGTGACCCTGCTGGCCATCGTCAATCCGCTGGCCATCGTGCCCTTTTTCATCCACTACACCCAGGGTTTCACGCGCGAGCAGCGCCTGCGCACGATCTGGATCTCCTCGCTCAGCGCTTTTGCGGTGATCGCCATCAGCGCCCTGCTGGGCCTGCAGCTGCTGGCCTTCTTCGGCATCTCGCTGGCGAGCTTCCAGGTCGGCGGCGGCATGCTGCTGCTGACCTCGGCCCTGGCCATGATCAACGCGCAGCCGGCCGAGGCCCGCTCCAATGCCGATGAGATGCAGGACGCGGCCGAGCGCTCGGCCGCACGCGCCAGCATCGCCGTGGTGCCGCTGACCATCCCGCTGCTCACGGGGCCGGCCACCATGTCCACCGTGGTGATCTACGCCGACAAGGCCCGCGACCTGCTGCAGCTCGGCACCCTGGTGGGCTACGGCGTGGTCGTGGCGCTGGCCACGGCCCTGTGCTTCGGCCTGGCCGAACCGATTGCGCGCGTGCTGGGCAAGACCGGCATCAACGTCATGACCCGGCTCATGGGCCTGATCCTCGCGGCCCTGGCCGTGGAGGTGATGTCCGACGGGCTGGTGAAACTGTTCCCGGCCCTCGGTCGCTGAGCCAGCGCTGGTACTGTGTCCCGGAAGCAGGGGACAAAAGGAAAGTGATGGATTCGTGCGCAGGGCAAGGCGCAAGCCTGTGCAGGCCGTCTAGCGTGAACATGCAAGCCAGGGAGCCAGGGTCTTGCCTTTAACCATCCAAGGCCCATGTCACATTGAATCCGCCCGCGGCCATCACCCCATCTGACCTCGCGCCGATACGTAGAATCGTTCGCCAGCAACCACGGAGCCACCACCATGTCCACCCTGCTGACCACCCTGGAGCAACCAGCGCGCGCACTGGCGCCTGACGAGCGTGCCCGGCTGGCCGAGGTGCTGCTCGAATCGCCGCACGCCACCCCTCCCCCTGAAATCGAAACCGAGTGGCAACGTGAAATCGAGAAACGTGTGGCGGCCTACGACCGGGACGAAACGCAGGTCTACGTTGCTCAAGAAGTGCTCGCCACCGCCAGACGCCTGGGCACATGAAACAGGCGCTCGCCAGACTGCAACAGGCCCTGGCCCTTGAGGCCGCCGTGCTGGTACGTGTGGTTCAAACGCAAGGCTCGACCCCGCGCGAGACCGGCGCCTGGATGGCCGTGCTGCCCACACACGTGATCGGCTCCATCGGCGGCGGCCATCTGGAGTTCGACGCCATCGCCCAGGCCCGGACCATGCTCGCGGGCACACCAATCCCCACAGAATCTCAACGCGTGGCCTTGGGCCCCAGCCTGGGCCAGTGCTGTGGTGGTGTGGTGTTTCTGCGTTACGAGTTGTTTGGCCCGCAGGATGCCCCTGGGCTGGCGCAACGCCTGCAGGCACCCGCCACCCCCGTGGCCCTGTTCGGCGGCGGCCATGTGGGCCAGGCCATCGCGCGCCAGCTCGCGCATCTGCCCTACGCTCTGCACTGGATCGACAGCCGCGACGAGATCTTCCCTGCGGACACGGCGCCCAATATCCGCTGCGAGCATTCGGACCCGGTGCAGGCCGCGGTGGCCGACATTGCCCCGGGTTCAGTCGTGCTCATCATGAGCTTCAGCCATGCGGAGGACCTGGAAATCCTGGCGCAGTGCCTGCAGCGCGCGCGTGAGCAGGACGACCTGCCCTACATCGGCCTGATCGGCAGCAAGAGCAAGTGGGCTACCTTCCGGCATCGGCTGGAGGCGCGGGGTTTTGGCGAGGCGGACTTTGCGCGGGTGACCAGCCCCATCGGCGCGCCGGGCATCGCGGGCAAACAGCCCGAGGTGATAGCCGTGGCGGTGGCGGCGCAGCTGCTGCAGCGCTTCGGACCGCAGGTTTAAGCCCTTTCGGTCTGAGCTTGTCGAAGCCTGGAGCGCGAGAGCCCTTCGACAGGCCGGTCCTGAGCTGAGCCGAAGGGCTCAGGGCGAACGGATACGAGGAATCGATCAGCGCGTGCCGGCCTGCTGCGCGAGCTGCCTGGCCAGGGTGTTCTGGCGTTCGATCAGCGCGCCCGTGTCCACCGTGGTCAGCTCACCCTGGCGCACCACCACCTTGCCGTTGACCACCGTGTAGTCGGCGTTCTCGCTGGCGCAGAGCATGAGCGCGCCCAGGGGGTCGTGCACGGCGCCGCCGGCCATGCTCAGGGTATCGGTGCGGTACATCGCCAGATCGGCGCACTTGCCGGGCGCGATCTGGCCGATGTCGCTGCGGCCCAGCACACGGGCGCCGCCACGGGTGGCGAGCCAGATGGCGTCGCGTGGGGTCATCTCACCGGGGCCGGTGTCGCAACCGAACTGGGTACGACCATCGGACCCGATGGTCGGTGGCTCGAGCGCTTTGCCCACACGCGCCAGCAGCATGGCCTGGCGTGCTTCGTTCAAGAGGTGGCCGGCGTCGTTGCTGGCGCTGCCGTCCACACCCAGGCCCACGGGCACGCCGAGGTTCAAGAGCTTGCGCAGCGGCAGGATGCCGCTGGCCAGGCGCATATTGCTGCAGGGGCAGTGGGCGATGCCGGTGCCGGTCTTGGCAAACAGATGGCTGCCATGTTCGTCGAGCTTCACGCAGTGGGCGTGCCAGACGTCTTGACCCACCCAGCCCAGCTCTTCCACGTACTGGGCGGGGGTGCAGTTGAAGTGTTCGCGCGTGTAGGCGATGTCGTGGTCGTTCTCGGCCAGGTGGGTGTGCAGGCGCACGCCGTAGGCGCGGGCCAGCGTGGCGGATTCGCGCATCAGGTCCTGGCTCACGGTGAAGGGCGAGCAGGGGGCCACGGCCACCTGCAGCATGGCGCCGGATTGGGTGTCGTGCCAGGTCTCGATGAGGCGGCGCGTTTCCTTCAAGATGAAGTCTTCCTTTTCCACCACGCGGTCGGGTGGCAGGCCGCCCTGGCTCTCGCCCACGCTCATGCTGCCGCGCGTGGCCGTGAAGCGCATGCCGATGGTGTGCGCGGCTTCGATGCTGTCGTCCAGGCGAACGCCGTTGGGGTAGATGTAGAGATGGTCGCTGCTGGTGGTGCAACCACTGAGCAGCAGCTCGCCCATGGCCACCTGGTTGGAGACACGCACCATCTCGGGCGTGAGGCCGGCCCAGATGGGGTACAGGCCCTTGAGCCAGGAGAAGAGCTCGGCGTTCTGCACGCCGGGAATCGCGCGCGTGAGGCACTGCACCATGTGGTGGTGCGTGTTGACCAAACCTGGGATGACCACATGCTTGCGTGCGTCGATCACCTCGTCCACCTCGGCCACCAGTGCGCGCAGGTCCGTGCCTGCGGGCAGGATACGGTCGATGAAACCGTCACGCACCAGGATGGAGGCGTCTTTCAACTCCGTGCGCGCGTCGTCCTGGGTGGCGATGCAGCGGGCGTCCTTGATGAGCAGGGTGGTCATGGTTGGGTATCGGTTTGGAGGGCGCGCCACACACGTTCGGCCGTGGCCGGTGCGTCCATGCGGACACGGTCGTCGCTGCGAGCAGTCGCCACGGCGTCGCGTATCGCTTCCCAGACCGCGATGGCCAGCATGAAGGGCGGCTCGCCCACGGCCTTGCTGCCGAAGACGTTGTCCTCAATGTTGGGCTCGGGCCAGAAGTCCACCCGCAGTCTTTCGGGCACATCACCCGTGGCGGGGATCTTGTAGGTGCTGGGCGCGTGGGTGGCGAGTTTGCCGTCGGCGTTCCAGACCAGTTCCTCGGTGGTGAGCCAGCCCATGCCCTGGATGAAACCGCCTTCGATCTGGCCGATGTCGATGGCCGGGTTGATGCTGTGGCCCACGTCGTGCAGGATGTCCACGGCCAGCACACGGCTCTCGCCCGTGAGCGTGTCGATGGCCACCTCGCAGCAAGCCGCGCCGTAGGCGAAGTAATAAAACGGTCGACCCGTGAGCGTGGTCTTGTCGTAGTGGATCTTGGGCGTGCGGTAGAAACCGTCGCTCCAGAGCTGGATGCGGTTGGCGTAGGCGGCCTTGACCACCTCGCGAAAGTCGCGGGTGCTGCCGGCGGCGTGAACCTTGCCGCCCGCAAAACGCACCTCGCCCGCGCCGCAACCCTGCAGGCCCGCCACAAAGGCGGCCAGGTTCTCGCGCACCTGGCGCGCTGCGAACTGGGCCGCTCGGCCGTTGAGGTCGGTGCCGCTGGAGGCTGCGGTGGCGCTGGCGTTGGGCACGCGGGCCGTGTCGCTGGCGCTGACCAGCACGCGCTCAAACGGCAGACCCAACTCATCGGCCACGATCTGCGCCACCTTGGTGTGCAGGCCCTGGCCCATTTCGGTGCCGCCATGGTTGACCAGCACGCTGCCGTCGTTGTAGATGTGGACCAGCGCGCCGGCCTGGTTGAACAGGGTGGCGGTGAAGCTGATGCCGAACTTCACGGGCGTGAGGGCCAGGCCCTTCTTGAGCACGCTGTGCTCGCGGTTCCAGGCGGCGATCTCGGCGCGGCGCTCGCGGTAGCGCGCGGTCTGCGCCAGCTGCTGCATCAGCGGCTGCAGGATGTTGTCTTCCACCTTCATCTGGTAGTGGGTCGTATCGCGGCGCCTTTCAGGCGCGGTTGCGCTCGCTGGCGCGATGACTTCATCGCTGTACAGGTTGCGCAGGCGCACGTCCAGCGGGTCGCGGCCCAGCTGGCGCGCGATGTCGCCCAGGATGGTCTCGATGGCGATCACGCCCTGCGGGCCACCGAAGCCGCGAAAGGCGGTGTGGCTCTGCGTGTTGGTCCGGCAGCGGTAGCTGTCGATGCGCACATCGCTCAGGAAATAGGCGTTGTCGCTGTGGAAGACCGCGCGGTCGGCCACGGGGCCCGAGAGGTCGGCGCTGAAGCCGCATTCGGCCAGCAGGGTGAGCTGCAGCGCGGTGATGAGGCCCTCGTCGTCAAAACCCACGGTGTAGTCGTAGGCGAAGGGGTGGCGCTTGCCGGTGACCATGAAGTCGTCATCGCGGTCCAGGCGCAGCTTGACCGGGCGGCCGGTCTTGCGCGCGGCCAGCGTGGCCCACACGGCCAGATGGCCGGCCTGCGTTTCCTTGCCGCCGAAACCGCCGCCCATGCGCCGGCATTCCACGCGCACGCGGTGGCTGTCCAGCCCCAGGGCGTGGGCCACCCAATGCTGGATCTCGCCCGGATGCTGGGTGCTGCTGTAGACCAGCCACTGCTGCTGCTCCTGCGGCACGGCGTAGGCGATCTGGCCTTCGAGATAAAAGTGTTCCTGGCCGCCGACCTCGAAGCTGCCGCTGAGCGTGTGTTTGGCCTTCTTCATGGCCTGTTCGGGCTCGCCGCGCTTCACGGTAACGGGCGGCAGCACATAACTTTGCGCGGCATGGGCGGCGCGGGCGGTGAGCACCGCCGGCAGGGCTTCGATGTCGAGCTGCACAGCACGCGCGGCGCGGCGCGCCTGCATCACGGTCTCGGCCAGCACCAAGCCGATGACCTGGCCCACATGCAACACGGCGTCGCGCGCGAAGATGGGTTCGTCGTGCACAAAGGTGGCGAGCAGCGGGTCGCCCGGGATGTCGGCGGCCAGCACCACCTCCACCACGCCGGGCATGGCGCGCACCGCCTTCGTGTCCACACCCTTGAGTTTGCCGTGCGCGATGGGCGAGAGGATGGGCGCGGCGTGCAGGGTGCCGCGCAGCTCGGGCAGGTCGTCCACATAGGGCGCCAGGCCCTGGACCTGGTGGCGCGCGCTTTCGTGCGCGACCGACTGGCCGCTGGCGAAGACGGGGTCCGAAGCGCTCATGCCAGTGCCTCCAGCTGCGGCTCGCCCTGCTCTTCGGCCCAGTAACGCAAGAGCAGGCGGCCCAGCACGCTGCGGCGGTAGGCGGCGCTGGCGCGCATGTCGGAGATGGGTTCGAACTCGGCCTGCAGCACCGGGGTGGCAGATTCGAAAGCGGCGCGCGCCCAGGGCTGGCCCAGCAAGGCGGCTTCGGTCTTGCGCGCGCGCACCGGCGTGGCCGCCACGCCGCCCGCGCCGATGCGCGCGCTGCTGATGCGGCCCTCGCGCACCTGCAGGTTCAGGGCCAGGCAGACGGCGGAGATGTCGTCGTCCTGGCGCTTGGAGATCTTGTAGACGCGCAAATACTCGACCCCCACGCTCGGCTCACCCGCCACGGGGCGCGGCACCTCGATGTAAGCCAACACCTCGTCGGGCGCCAGCAGGTTCTTGCGGTAGCCCGTGTAGAAATCGTCCAGCGGCACGCGCCGCTCGCCGCGCACACTGGCCAGCACCAGCGTGGCGCCCATGGCCAGCAGCAGGGGCATGCTGTCGCCGATGGGTGAACCGTTGGCCACATTGCCGCCCAGCGTGCCGCTGGAGCGCACCGGCAAGCCGGCAAAACGTTCGGCAAAACGCTGCAGCTGCGGGCGGTCGGCCACCAGGGCGGCGTAAGCCTCGTGCAGGGTGACGGCCGCGCCTATGGTCAGCGCACCGGGTGTCTGGCGCAACTCGCGCAATTCCGCCACACGGGTCACATCGAGCACCTGCGCGAACTGCCGGTGCTGCTTGGTGACCCAGAGCCCCACGTCGGTGCAGCCCGCCACCAGCTGGGCCTGGGGCTGTTCGGCGCGCAGGCGCAGCAGATCGGCCAGACGGGTGGGCGTGCTGTAGTCGGCCGCGGGGGCGGGCGGAATCTGGCGCAGCTGGGCCAGCACGGCGGCCTCGTCCACCTGCACGCGGGGCAGGGCGCCCATCTCTTGCGCGGCGTCGAGGATGGGGCGGTAACCGGTGCAGCGGCAGAGGTTGCCCGAGAGATCGGTCTGGGCGTCTTCACGGCTCACGGTCTGGCCGGCCAGCACACGGTTCTGGTACATGCCGAAGAGGCTCATGACAAAACCGGGGGTGCAGAAACCGCACTGGCTGCCGTGGCAGTTGACCATGGCCTGCTGGCAGGGGTGGAGAACTGTGCCCCCACGCTCCGCCGCTGACACGGGTCGCTGCCCCCCGAGGGGGCGTTCGTCACCTTGGGGCGGCCCGGCGGTGACGAAGCCGTCTCGCGCCCCGATATCCTGCGCGGTCCAGACGGCCAGGCCGTGCACCGAGTGCGCCAGGCGGATGCAGCTGTTGATGGCCTTGTAGCCCAGGCCCGCGCCTTCGGGCTCGGCCAGCACCACGGTGCAGGCGCCGCAATCGCCTTCGCCGCAGCCTTCCTTCACGGCCGTGCACTGCAGGTCTTCGCGCAGGACTTCCAGCAGGGTGCGCGCGGGGGAAACACCCGTGAGCGAGACGATCTCGCCGCGGCGGACAAATTGCAGCGGTTTTTTTTCCATCTCAGTCTCCGAAGCAAGCGTCATACCAGCGGGGGGATCGACACGCGGCGGATTGTATGCAATATTTGTATGCAGGACTTGGCACAGTTATAGCTTAAGCTAGTGCGGTTCGCCCAGATTTCTCACCCGCGAACAACCCCTTTGACATCATGAGCACCTCCGCCGCAGACGCCCCACCTCGCCTTGCGCTCTCCGGTATCAGCAAGCGCTACCCCGGCGTGGTAGCGAACCGCAATGTGGCGCTCACGGTGTTACCCGGCCAGATCCATGCGGTGCTGGGCGAAAACGGGGCGGGCAAGTCCACCCTGATGAAGATCATCTACGGCGCCGTCAAACCCGACGAGGGCGAGATCGTCTACAACGGGCAGGTCGTGCACATCCGCAACCCGCAGCAGGCCCGGGGCCTGGGCATCAGCATGGTGTTCCAGCACTTCAGCCTGTTTGACTCGCTGACCGTGGCCGAGAACGTCTGGATCGGCCTGGACAAAAGCCTGAGGCTGGCCGAGGTGACCCGGCGCATCCGCGACAAGGCCCGGCAGTACGGCCTGGACATCGACCCCGAGCGCCCCGTGCACAGCCTGAGCGTGGGCGAGATGCAGCGGGTGGAGATCATCCGCGCCCTGCTGGGCGAACCGCAGCTGCTGATCCTGGACGAACCGACCTCGGTGCTCACGCCGCAGGCCGTGGAAAAACTCTTCGAGGTGCTGCGCCAGCTGGCCGCCCAGGGCTGCAGCATCCTGTACATCAGCCACAAGCTGCACGAGATCCGCGCCCTGTGCACGGCCTGCACGGTGCTGCGCGGCGGTGAAGTCACCGGCACCTGCGACCCGCGCGAGGAAAGCAATGCCTCGCTGAGCCGCCTGATGATCGGGGCCGAACCGCCGGCCCTGCAGCACAAGCCGCCCCAGACCGGCGCGGTGCAGCTGGACGTGAAAGGGCTGAGCCTGCAGCGCATGGACCCCTTCGGCGTGGACCTGGACGACATCGCCCTGCAGGTGCGCGCGGGCGAGGTGGTGGGCATTGCCGGGGTGTCGGGCAACGGCCAGCGCGAGCTGCTGTACGCGCTCTCGGGTGAGGACCTGCGCAGCCCGATCGGCAGCATCCGACTGGGCGAGCAGGACGCGACCCGGCTGGACCCGGCGCGACGGCGCACCCTGGGCCTGCACTTCGTGCCCGAAGAGCGCCTGGGCCGCGGCGCCGTGCCCGCCATGGGCCTGGACCACAACCTGCTGCTCACGCGTGGCGAATCCCTGGGCCCGCTGGGCTGGATACGCACTGGCGCGCTGGCGGCCCAGGCGCGCGGCATCATCGCGCGTCTGCACGTGAAAGCGGCCGATGAGCACGCGGCGGCGCGCAGCCTGTCGGGCGGCAATCTGCAGAAGTTCATCGTGGGCCGCGAGATCGACGCCGGCCCGCGCCTGCTGATCGTCTCGCAGCCGACCTGGGGCGTAGACGTGGGCGCGGCCGCGCAGATCCGCGCCGAGATCCTGGCCCTGCGTGATGCGGGCTGCGCCGTGCTGGTGGTGAGCGAAGAACTGGAAGAACTGTTCGAGCTCAGCGACCGCCTGCACGTCATGGCCAAGGGCCGGCTCTCACCTTCCCTCCCCATGGCCGAGGCCACGACCGAACGCATCGGCGAGTGGATGAGCGGCCTGTGGCACGGCGAGGTGCAACACCATCTGCAAGATATGGAGGCCGGCCATGCTGCGGCTTGAAGCCCGCCCCCAACCCTCGCGCGCCTGGGGGCTGGGTTCGCCCCTGCTGGCGCTGGCCCTCACGTTGCTGCTGGGCGTGATCCTCTTCGTGGCCCTGGGCAAGGACCCGCTGCGCGGCCTGCAGATGTTCTTCTGGGAACCGGTGAAGTCGGGTTACGCCCTGGGCGAACTCATGGTCAAGGCCACGCCGCTGCTGATCATCGCGCTGGGCCTGGCGGTGTGTTTCCGCTCCAATGTGTGGAACATCGGCGCCGAGGGGCAGTTTGTCATCGGCGCGGTCTGCGCCGGCGGCATCGCCCTGCTGGCCGGCAAGGGCACGGGGCCCTGGATCATTCCGGTGCTGCTGCTGGCCGGCGTGCTGGGCGGCATGGTCTGGGCCGGTTTCACGGCGCTGCTGCGCGACCGCTTCAACGCCAACGAGATCCTGGTGAGCCTGATGCTGGTCTATGTGGCCATCCAGCTGCTGAACTTCATGGTGCACGGCCCCTGGAAGGACCCGGGTGGCTACAACTTTCCGCAGACCAAGACCTTCGAGGCGGTGACGCAGATCCCGCGGCTCATGAGCGGCTCGCGCATGAACATCGGCCTGGTCCTGGCCCTGCTGGGCGCGGGCGCGCTCTGGGTCTTCCTGTTCCGTCTGCGCGCCGGTTTCGCGCTGCAGGTCGGCGGGCTGGCGCCTGCCGCCGCACGTTATGCCGGCTTCTCCTCGCGCCGGGCCCTGTGGACGGCCCTGCTGGTCTCGGGCGGCGCGGCCGGCCTGGCCGGGGCGCTGGAAGTGGCGGGGCCCATCGGCCAGCTCACGCCCTATGTGCCGGCGGGTTACGGTTTCGCGGCCATCATCGTGGCCTTTGTGGGGCGGCTGCACCCGGTGGGCATGGTCTTCTCGGCCATCCTCATGAGCATGTTCTACATCGGCGGTGAACTCGCGCAGTCGCGCCTGGGCCTGCCCAAGTCCATCACCGGCGTGTTCCAGGGTCTGCTGCTGTTCACGCTGCTGACCTGCGACACGCTGATCAACTACCGCCTCAAGCTGGGGAGGAAAAGCTGATGGAATCCTACGCCCTGCTGCTCGCGGCCACGCTCAACGCCGGCACGGTGCTGGCCCTGGCCGCCCTGGGCCTGCTGATCAACGAGAAGTCCGGCATCGTCAACCTGGGGGCCGAGGGCATGATGCTGTGCGCGGCCATCGCCGGTTTCGCCACCGTGGTGCACACGGGCAATGACTGGCTGGGTTTCGCCGCCGGCATGGGCGCCGGGGCGCTCCTGGCCGCGCTCTTCGGCTGGCTGGTGATCTGGCTGGGCACCAACCCCTATGCCACCGGCCTGGCGCTGAGCCTGTTTGGTGCGGGCTTTTCCGCTTTTGCGGGCATCGCCTACGTGCAGGCCAAGCTGCCCGAGCGCGCGCAGTGGGCGCTGCCTCTGCTGGGCGACATTCCCTGGATCGGCCCGGCCCTGTTCCGCCAGCACCCGCTGGTCTATGTGACCGTGGCCCTGGTCGTGGCCCTGGTCTTCTGGTTCGACCGCAGCCGCAGCGGCCTGATCCTGCGCGCCGTGGGCGAGTCGCCCGAATCGGCCCATGCCCTGGGTTACCCGGTGCGGCGCATCCGGCTGGCGGCCGTGGTGGCCGGCGGCGCGCTGTGCGGCCTCTCGGGCGCCTACCTCTCCGTGGTCTACACCCCGCTGTGGGTGGAGGGCATGGTGGCCGGCAAGGGCTGGATCGCCCTGGCGCTGACCACCTTTGCCACCTGGCGCCCGGCACGCGTCTTGCTCGGTGCTTACCTGTTCGGCGGCGTGACCATGCTGCAGTTCCATCTGCAGGGCGTGGGCGTGGACATACCCAGCCAGTTCCTGGACATGCTGCCCTACCTGGCCACCATCGTGGTGCTGGCCCTGATCTCGCGCAACCCGGCCTGGATACGCGTGAACATGCCGGCATCTCTGGGCAAATCATTCACTCCGAGTTCATAATCCCTACGTCTTTTTCCAACCAGTGAGGACCTACATGACCGACCTGACCCAACGCCGCCTGTTCCAGGCAGCTGCCCTGATCACCCTGGCCGCGGCCGCCCTCGCGGGCTGCGGCAAGAAGGAAGAGCCCGCCGCCGCGCCGGCCGCCGCCCCTGCCGCAGCCAAGCCCGCGCCGCTGAAGATCGCCTTTGCCTACGTGGGCCCCGTCGGTGACGGCGGCTGGACCTTTGCCCACGACAACGGGCGCAAGGCCATCGAGAAGGAATTCGGCGACAAGGTCGTCACCAGCTTCGTCGAGAAGGTGCCGGAAAGCGCCGACGCCGAGCGCGTGATCCGCGACATGGCCGGCCAGGGCAACACCCTGATCTTCGGCACCACCTTCGGTTACATGGAGCCCATGCTCAAGGTCGCCGCGGACACCAAGGGCGTGAAGTTCGAGCACGCCACCGGCTACAAGACGGCCGAGAACATGCGCACCTACGACAGCCGCACCTACGAAGGCGCCTACATGGCCGGCGTGATCGCGGGCAAGATGACCAAGACCAACACCCTGGGTGTGGTCGGCTCGATCCCGATCCCCGAGGTGATCCGCAACATCAACAGCTTCACGCTGGGCGCGCAGTCCGTGAACCCCAAGGTCAAGACCCGCGTGGTCTGGGTGGGTGACTGGTTCAACCCGCCGAAGGAAACCGAAGCCGCCACCGCCCTGATCAACGGCGGCGCCGACGTGCTGATGCAGAACACCGACTCCTCGGCCGTGCTGCAGACCGCCGAGAAGATGGGCAAGCGCGCCTTCGGCTGGGACAGCGACATGACCGCCTACGGCCCCAAGGCCCACCTCGGTTCGGCCGTCATCAACTGGGCTCCGTACTACATCAAGGCCACGCGTGACGCGCTCGAAGGCAAGTGGGCCACGGGCCAGAGCTGGTGGGGCGTGAAGGAAGGCGCCATCGACATGGTGTCCATCGCCGCCGACGTGCCCGACGAGAGCAAGAAGAAGATCGACGAGATCAAGGCCGGCCTGAAGGACGGCAGCTTCTCGATCTGGAAGGGCCCCATCGTCGGCCAGGACGGCAAACCCGTGCTGAAGAAGGACGAAGTCGCCGACGACAAGTTCCTCGGCGGCATCAACTTCTACGTCAAGGGCGTGGAAGGCAAGATCCCCGGGGGCAAATAAAGCCGAGACCGGATGAAAGGGGCTGCTTCGGCAGCCCCTTGTTGTTTCATCAGGAGCTTTCCATGCCGTCCATCCCCGACATTGATACCCAGCGGCTGCCTGAACTGCTGCGGGCCATGCCCAAGGCGGAGCTGCACATCCACATCGAAGGCTCGCTGGAGCCCGAGCTGATCTTTGCCCTGGCCCGGCGCAACGGCGTCCAGCTACCCTATGCCAATGTGGCCGCACTGCGCGCGGCCTACGCCTTCACCGATCTGCAAAGTTTTCTGGACCTGTATTACGCCGGGGCCAGCGTGCTGCTGCACGAGCAGGACTTCTACGACATGGCCTGGGCCTATTTCGAGAAGGCGCGGGCCGACCACGTGGTGCGGGCCGAGCTGTTCTTCGATCCCCAGACCCACACGGCCCGCGGCGTGCCCATGGCCACCGTGGTCGAAGGCCTGAGCCGGGCCTGCGCCGATGCGCAAAGCAAGCTCGGCATCAGCGCCGACCTCATCCTCTGCTTCCTGCGCCATCTGAGCGAAGAAGATGCTTTTGCCACGCTGGATGCAGCCCTGCCCTGGCGCCAGCACTTTATCGGCGTCGGCCTGGATTCGAGCGAAGTGGGCCATCCGCCCGAGAAGTTCGCGCGGGTCTTCGCGCGCTGCCGCGCGCTGGGCCTGCACCTTGTGGCCCATGCGGGTGAGGAAGGCCCGCCGGCTTATGTCTGGAGCGCGCTGGACGTGCTGAAGGTCGAGCGCATCGACCACGGCGTTCAGTCCATCCACGACCCCGCACTCATGCAGCGCCTGGCCGAGAGCCGCATGCCGCTGACCGTCTGCCCGCTCTCCAACCTCAAGCTCTGCGTGTTCAAGGAACTGGCGCAGCACAACCTGGGCCAGATGCTGGAGGCCGGCGTGCGCGTGACGATCAACTCCGACGACCCGGCCTACTTTGGCGGCTACCTGCTGGAGAACTACCTGCAGACCTTTGC
>JAGWTL010000341.1 GCA_028869035.1 Burkholderiales bacterium
CTGCGCGCCAACCCGCTGTTCGGCCGTGTGCTGGAGAAAATTGCCGGCCTTTGCCTGATCGGCTTCGGCTTGCGTCTTGCTTTCACCCGCTGATCTCAAATACATAAAAGGGAAGACCTGATGGCGAAGATTTTTTGCGTGGCCAACCAGAAGGGTGGCGTGGGCAAGACCACGACGACCGTGAACCTCGCGGCTGGGCTGGCCAAGGTGGGGCAACGCGTGCTCATGGTGGACCTCGATCCCCAGGGCAATGCCACCATGGGTTCCGGCGTGGACAAGCGCCAGCTGCAGTACACGCTCTACGACGTGCTGCTGGAATCGGCCACCATCGCCGAGGCGCGCGTCAAAAGCGACAAGCTCATCGAAGGCGGTTGCAGCTACGACATCCTGGGCGCCAACCGCGAACTCGCGGGCGCCGAGGTGGAGCTGGTCGATGTGGAGCGGCGTGAAAAGCGTCTCAAGGAAGCCCTGGCCAAGGTCAGCAACGAGTACGACTTCGTGCTCATCGACTGCCCGCCCAGTCTCTCCATGCTCACGCTCAATGGCCTGTGCAGCGCGCACGGCGTCATCGTGCCCATGCAGTGCGAGTACTTCGCGCTCGAGGGCCTGACCGATCTTGTGAACACCATCAAGCAGGTGCATGCCAACCTCAACGCGGACCTGGAGATCATCGGCCTGCTGCGCGTCATGTTCGACCCGCGCGTCACGCTGCAGGCGCAGGTCAGCGACCAGCTCAAGGCCCACTTCGGCGACAAGGTGTTCGACGCCGTGATCCCGCGCAATGTGCGTCTCGCCGAGGCGCCGAGCTACGGCCTGCCCGGCGTGGTCTTCGATCCCTCGTCCAAGGGCGCGCAGTCCTTCATCGCCTTCGCCGAAGAGATGGTGGCCCGTCTCCAGCAGATGAAGTGAGTCAGGGCCACACGCCACGCGAGCGCTAGCAAAACAATAGCATGAAAGCCTCCAACGTCCTGATTCTCCCGGGCTGGCATGACTCCGGCGCCGGCCACTGGCAGAGCCGCTGGGAGGACACGCACGGCTACGTGCGCGTGCAGCAGCACGACTGGGAGCGCCCCCTGCGCGGCGACTGGCAGATCCAGCTCGAAGAAGCCGTGCTCGGCCGCACCGAACCCGCCGTGCTCGTGGCCCACAGCCTGGGTGTCATCCTCGTCGCGGCCTGGGCCGCACACACACGCAACGCGCACCGCATCAAGGGCGCCTTGCTTGTTGCTCCCGGTGACGTGGCGCGCGACGAAGTGCGTTCCATCCTGCCGAGCTGGTGGCCGATCGAGCGCCAGCGCCTGCCCTTCCCCAGCATCCTCGTCGCCAGCCGCAACGACTCGCGTTGCAGCTACGACATGGCCTCGGGCCTCGCAGCCGACTGGGGCGCCGAACTCGTGGACGCCGGCCAGGCCGGCCACATCAACGCCGATTCCAAACTGGGCGACTGGCCTGCGGGCTATGCGCTGCTGCAGCGCCTCATGGCGCTGCCCGTATCCAACACTGTGAACTGAAAGAGCAGATCAATATGGTTAGCAAAAAACCCAAGGGCCTGGGCCGCGGACTCGAAGCCCTGCTGGGCCCCAAGGTCGACGACACCCGCGCCGAAGTGGCGGCGATGAGCGAGGCGCGTGAAAACCAGGGCACGGGCAGCCTCAAGCTCGAAGACATGGTGCCCGGCATGTACCAGCCCCGCACCCGCATGGACGAAGGCGCCTTGTATGAACTCGCCGAGTCCATCAAGGCCCAGGGCATCATGCAACCGATCTTGGTGCGCAAGCTCACCGACGGCCCCAACGCCGGCAAACACGAAATCATCGCGGGTGAGCGCCGTTTCCGCGCCGCCAAACTGGCCGGCCTGGACAGCGTGCCCGTGCTCGTGCGCGACGTGCCCAACGAGGCCGCCGCCGCCATGGCGCTCATCGAGAACATCCAGCGCGAAGACCTGAACCCGCTGGAAGAAGCCCAGGGTCTGCAAAGACTCATCCGTGAATTTGGTTTGACGCACGAACAGGCCGCGCAGGCCGTGGGCCGCTCGCGCAGCGCCGCCAGCAACCTGCTGCGCCTGCTGAACCTGGCCGAACCCGTGCAGACCCTGCTGATGGCCGGCGACATCGACATGGGCCACGCCCGCGCGCTGCTCGCGCTGGACCGCGCCACGCAGATCACCGCCGCCAACCAGATCACCGCCAGGAAGATGTCGGTGCGCGAGGCCGAGAACCTGGTCAAGAAACTCAGCGCCGAGTTCTCGCTGACCCCGCAAAAACCGGGCAAGGAAAAATCACGCGACTTGAAGCGCGTGGAAGAAGAGCTGTCGGACCTGCTCACCGCCGAAGTGGAGGTGCGTGTGAAAAAACGCGTCAAGCGCCACGGCCGCGTGGAAGAGTTGGGCGAGCTCAGCATCCAGTTCGGCTCGCTCGACGAACTCAACGGCCTGATCGACCGGCTGCGCCGCAGCGGCGGCAACTGATCCCGGGGCGAGCGCATGAACCTGCTCGCCCGTTTCCCCTGGCCCCTGCCGGCCCTGCTGAGCTGGGGCCTGTGTTGGTTGGCCCTCTCGCTGTTGCTGCGCGCTGGCCTGGCCACCACAGACGCACTGGCCGCCGCCACGCTGCTCGGTGTGCTGCTGAGCTTGATCGGCCAGAGCTGGTGGCGCCGTGTGATCATCGGCCTGGGCTTTCCCGTTTCCCTCTTGCTGGCCGGCGGCCTCTCGCTGCCCGCCTGGGGCTGGCTGCTGCCACTCGCCTTGCTCGCGCTGATCTACCCATTGAATGCGTGGCGCGACGCGCCCCTGTTTCCCACACCGGCCAACGCGCTCAATGAACTGCCCACCGTGGCGCCGCTGGAACCAGGCGCGAAAGTGCTCGATGCCGGTTGCGGCCTGGGCCAGGGGCTGGAAGCGTTGAGACAAGCCTACCCGCTGGCCGAGTTACACGGGCTCGAATGGAGCCGGCCGCTGGCCTGGCTTTGTGCGCGCCGCTGCCCTTGGGCGCATGTGGCGCGAGGCGATATCTGGAAGGCCGACTGGTCGGGCTACGACATGGTCTATCTGTTCCAGCG
>JAGWTL010000342.1 GCA_028869035.1 Burkholderiales bacterium
TCGGCCACGGCCAGCATGGCCTCCAGGCGGCGCAGCACGCGGTCGGTGCGCCAGTCGCGCGTGAGCTCGATGGCCGCGCGCTGCAGATGGCCCTGGTGCTTCTCCAGCTTGGCTTCGAAGCGCTCGAACAGGGTGAAGGCGTCGGCCGTGGCGCCGGCAAAGCCGGCCAGCACCTTACCGTGATAAAGCTTGCGCACCTTGCGCGCCGTGCCCTTGACGACGATATTGCCCAGCGTGACCTGGCCATCGCCGCCGATGGCGACCTGCAGCCCCGCGGCCGTCTGGCGCCGCACACTGATGATGGTGGTGCCGTGAAATTGTTCCATGCCCGTATTGTCCGGCATTCGAAGTAGCCAACAGGTATCGATGTTTATGTCCAGGCACCCGTGGAACCGGCTTTGCCGGGCCGCCGGGTGCGCCCCCTGAGGGGGGATGCGAGCTACACGCAGTGAGCGAGAGTCGGGGGTGCTTCATTACAACTCTTCTACGCGACGTGCGGGGTAGCTGTCCCAGGTCTGGCATCCCGGGCATTGCCAGAAATGCTGCTTGGCCTCGAAGCCACAGGCGGCGCAGCGGTAGCGTGTGAGCGGCTTGACGGCGTGGTCCAGCGCGCGCTGCACCTGGGGGTGGAACTGTTCGTGCTCCAGCTTCTCGCCAGCGATCCACTTGGCGGCGGCGACCAGCGAGGGTTCGCGCTCCAGGTGGTGCACGTACCAGTCGCGCGTACTGGTGGTGCCCGCGGCCGCCTGCAGCGTCACCAGGGCTTCGAGCACGTCCAGCGAAGGCGTCTGTTCGTAGATCTCCTGCAGCCTGGCCAGCACGGACACGGTGCGGCCGCTGGTCACGGCGGCCTGGGTCAGGGGCGCGGCGATCAGCGGGACAGCGGCGGGGCAGGCGCTCAGCGCCTCTTCCAGCGTGACGCAGGCCTGGGCGGCCTGGCCCTGCTGCATCTGCAGGCAGGCCAGTTCGATGCGCGCGCGCGGGGCCGTGGGGGCGGTGCTGATGGCCTGGGCCAGCACGGTCTGCGCCTGCGTGACTTCGCCATGTGCCAGATGGGCGGCGGCCTGTTCGCAGAGGTAATGGGCCAGGCGGCTGCTGAAGCTGCCGTGCTCCGCGTCTTCAAGCTGGCGGGCGATCTCGGCGGCCTGCGGCCATTCGCGTGAGCGTTCGCAGTTGGCCAGGCGCGCCAGGCGGGCCTGGGCCTGGAAGGGCGTGCCTTCGAGCTTGACGAGCGCATCCTCGGCGCGGTCCAGCAGCCCGGCCTTGAGATAGTCCAGCGCCAGGGCGTGCTGGGCGCGCTGGCGGTCGGTTTCGGACAGGTCACCGCGCGAGAGCAGGTGCTCATGCACGCGCACGGCGCGCTCGTACTCGCCGCGACGGCGGAAGAGGTTGCCCAGGGCGAAGTGCAGCTCGGAGGTGTCGGGGTCCTGCTGTACGGCCTCGATGAAGGCGTCGATGGCCTGGTCCTGCTGTTCGTTGAGCAGGAAGTTCAGGCCGCGGAAGTAGGCCTTGGGGTTGCGCCGGTTCTCGATGCGCAGCTGGCGCAGGTCCAGGCGGGAGGCCAGCCAGCCCAGGATGAAGGCGGCAGGCAGGCCGAGCAGGATCCAGCTCAGATCAAGATTCATGGGGCGGTTGTATGGTGGTGAGAGCGAGTTCGCTGTCGGCAACCGCCCGGCGGCGCAACTGCCGCGCGGCACGGCGCTGCTTGAGCCAGCGCGGCAGCATGGCCAGGACGCCGGCGGCCAGGCCCAGGGCAAAGGCGGCCAGCACGACCAGCACCATCGGCGCGGTCAATTCGTGGCCGAAGAAGAGGTGCACGCTGACGTCCTGCTGGTTGTTCAGGGCGAAGGCGAGCAGGGCAAAAAAAATGGCTGCCCGCAGTATCCACTTCAGCAGCCATGTCACTTGTTTCATCGATGTCCCCCGGGTGAGGGCATTCTAGCGATTAGGGAACTAGCTTTTCGTTTGGTCCGCCTGCATTTCGCTGGTGCGCTGGTCCACCGCTTCGCGCAGGGCCTTGCCCGGCTTGAAGTGGGGGACGCGCTTTTCGGGGATGGCCACGCTCTCGCCGCTGCGCGGGTTGCGTCCCATGCGCGGCGGCCTGCGGTTGATGGAAAAACTGCCGAAGCCGCGGATCTCGATACGGTGCCCGCGCACCAGTGCATCGTTCATCGCGTCCAGGATGGCCTTGACCGCGAACTCGGCGTCGCGGTGGGTCAGCTGCCCGAAACGGGCGGCCAGTTCTTCAACCAGGTCGGAGCGGGTCATAAGAGGATGACGTTCGCGTTGCTCACATGACCTCGCGCCTGCGGCGCATCGATGACGCGGGCTGCGCCCGCACGATTTTCAGTCATTCTGTCATCGAAGCCGCGCGGCGGCGAGGTCATTTCGTCATCAGCTGTTGTTGTCCAGCTTGGCGCGCAGCAGGGCGCCCAGGCTGGTCGTTCCGGCGCTTTCGCGGGCCGATTGCTGGTTCAGGTTGGCCATGGCGCCCTGCTCGTCGGCCAGGTCCTTGGCCTTGATCGACAGCTGGATGTTGCGGGTCTTGCGATCCACGTTGACCACCACGGCGGTGACTTCGTCGCCTTCCTTGAGCACGTTGCGAGCGTCTTCCACGCGGTCACGCGAGATTTCGCTGGCGCGCAGGTAGCCCAGGATGTCCTGGCCCAGATCGATCTCGGCACCACGGGCGTCCACGGTCTTGACCTTGCCGGTCACGGTGGCACCCTTGTCGTTCACCGAGGTGAAGGTGGTGAAGGGGTCCTGGTCCAGCTGCTTGATGCCCAGGGAGATGCGCTCGCGGTCCACGTCGACGGCCAGCACGAGTGCTTCGACTTCCTGGCCCTTCTTGTAGTTGCGCACGGCGGCTTCGCCGGGCTCGTTCCAGGACAGGTCGGACAGGTGTACCAGGCCGTCGATGCCGGCAGCCAGGCCCACGAACACGCCGAAGTCGGTGATGGACTTGATCGGGCCCTTGACGCGGTCGCCGCGCTTGGTGTTCTGCGCGAATTCCTGCCAGGGGTTGGCCTTGCACTGCTTCATGCCCAGGCTGAT
>JAGWTL010000343.1 GCA_028869035.1 Burkholderiales bacterium
GGCGCCCTGCCGCGTCCGCCCGAGGCGGCCATCCTCTCCACCTGCAACCGCACCGAGATCTATTGCGCCAGCGAGCAGCTGGAAATCGCCCCCACGCTGGACTGGCTGGCGCGCAGCGGCGGCGTCTCGGCCGAAGAGCTGCGCTCGCACACCTACGCGCTCGAAGGCAATCTGGCCGCGCGCCACGCCTTCCGTGTCGCCAGCGGCCTGGACTCCATGGTGCTGGGCGAGCCCCAGATCCTGGGCCAGATGAAGGACGCCGTACGCGTGGCCGAAGAGGCCGGCGCCCTGGGCACCACGCTGAACCAGCTGTTCCAGCGTTCCTTCGCTGTCGCCAAGGAAGTGCGCAGTTCCACCGAGATCGGCGCGCACTCCATCAGCATGGCCGCCGCCGCCGTACGCCTGGCCGGCAACCTGTTCGAAGACCTGCACCAGGTCCGCATCCTCTTCGTCGGGGCCGGCGAAATGATCGAACTGGCGGCCACCCACTTCGCGGCCAGAACGCCGAAGGCCATGGTCATCGCCAACCGCACGCTGGACCGCGGCGAAAAGCTGGCCAGCCGCTTCGGTGCCGAAACCATGCGCCTGGCCGAACTGCCCGAGCGCCTGCACGAGTTCGACGCCGTCATCAGCTGCACCGCCAGCACCCTGCCCCTGATCGGCCTGGGTGCCGTGGAGCGCGCCCTCAAGCAGCGCAAGCATCGCCCCATGTTCATGGTGGACCTGGCCGTGCCGCGCGATATCGAGCCCGAGGTCAAGGGCCTGCCCGACGTCTACCTCTACACCGTGGACGACCTGGCCGCCGTGGTCCAGACCGGCCAGGCCAACCGCCAGGCTGCCGTGGCCCAGGCCGAAGTCATCATCGACGCCGGTGTCCAGAGCTTCATGCACTGGATGGACCAGCGCAGCAGCGTGCCGCTGATCCGGCAGCTCAACGCCCAGGCCGACGAGTGGCGCGGCGCCGAGATCGCGCGCGCGCGCAAGCTGCTGGCCAAGGGTGAAGACGTGGACACCGTGCTCGAAGCCCTGTCCAAGGGCCTTACGCAGAAAATGCTGCACGGCGCCCTGGCCGAGCTGCATGCCGGCGACGCCGCCGCGCGCGAGCGCGCCAGCGACGCCATCCAGCACTTCTTCCTGCGCAAAGAGCGTTAGCGACGCTTTTCATGTCCGCACGCCCTTCGACAAGCTCAGGGCGAACGGAAATGGACGCCCGCCGGACCCACCCCGTTCGGGCTGAGCCTGTCGAAGCCCTCAACTCCTGCAAGCCTCCGTGAAAACCTTTCTGCGCCAGCAACTCGAACGCTACGCCCAGCGCCTGGAGGAACTGAACTTCCTGCTCTCGCGCGAGGACATCATGTCCGACATGAGCCAGTTCCTCGTGCTTTCGCGTGAGCACAACGAAGTCACGCAGATGGCCGGTCGATATGAACGCTACAAGCAACGCGAGGCCGATCTGGCCGGCGCCCAGGACATGCTGGCCGACCCCGACATGGCCTCGATGGCACAGGAAGAGATCGAGACCGCCAGCGCCGAACTGAGCCAGTTGGAAGAAGATCTGCAACGCCTGCTGTTGCCCAAGGACCCGGACGACGCCCGCAACGCCTTCATGGAAATCCGCGCCGGCACCGGCGGCGACGAATCGGCCCTGTTCGCGGGCGACCTGCTGCGCATGTACACACGCTACTTTGAGCGCCGCGGCTGGAAGACCGAGCTCATCAGCGAATCGCCCAGCGAACTGGGCGGCTACAAGGAGGTGGTGCTGCGCATCGCCGGTACGGCCGGTGACGGCCCCTCCGGTAGCGGCGTCTACGGCGACCTGCGCTTCGAATCCGGCGGCCACCGCGTGCAGCGCGTGCCCGCCACCGAGACCCAGGGCCGCATCCACACCAGCGCCTGCACCGTGGCCGTGCTGCCGGAGCCCGACGAAGCCCAGGCGGTGCAGATCAACCCCGCCGACCTGCGCATCGACACCTTCCGCGCCAGCGGGGCCGGCGGCCAGCACATCAACAAGACCGACTCGGCCGTGCGCATCACCCACCTGCCCACCGGCATCGTCGCCGAGTGCCAGGACGACCGCAGCCAGCACCGCAACAAGGCCAAGGCCCTGCAGGTGCTGTCGGCCCGGATCCAGGAAAAGGAGCGCAGCGCACGCGCAGCCAAGGATGCCGCCCTGCGCAAGGGCCTGATCGGCAGCGGGGACCGCAGCGACCGCATCCGCACCTACAACTTTCCGCAGGGCCGCCTGACCGACCACCGCATCAACCTCACGCTGTACAAGCTGGGCGCCATCATGGAAGGCGACCTGGCCGACGTGCTGCAGGCGCTGCGCGCCGCCCACGAGGCCGAACAACTGGCCGAACTGGAAGTGGGGCTGTCTTGAGCGCGTCGACCACCCTGGCCACCGCCTTGCGCGAGGCCCAGGCCCAAGGCTTGCCCCGGCTGGAGGCCCAGATGCTGGTGCTGCTGGCCGTCGAGCGGGCGCCCCATGACCGCGCCTGGCTGATGGCCCACGACACCGATGCGCTGACGGCGCCTCAACAAGCCCATCTGGCCGGCCTGGTGGCCCGCAGGTTGGCCGGCGAGCCCATGGCCTACCTGAGCGGTCGGCACGAGTTCTATGGCCTGGACCTGGCCGTGGATGCCCGGGTGCTGGATCCACGCGACGACACCGAGACCCTGGTCGACTGGGGGCTGGAAGTGATCACCGCCCTGCCCCACCCACGGGTGGCCGACCTGGGCACCGGCAGCGGCGCCATCGCACTGGCCGTGGCCAGCCAGCGCCGCGATGCCGAGGTGAGCGCCGTGGACGCCAGCGCCGACGCTCTGGCCGTGGCCCAAGGCACTGCCCGGCGCCTGGGCCTGGCGGTGCGCTTGCTTCAGGGCGACTGGTGCGCCCCGCTGGGCGATGAACCCTTTGCCTTGCTGCTGTCCAACCCGCCCTACATCGCCGACCACGACCCCCACCTGCCGGCCCTGCGTCATGAGCCGCTGCAGGCGCTGGTGAGCGGACCTGACGGCCTGGAT
>JAGWTL010000344.1 GCA_028869035.1 Burkholderiales bacterium
AGGCCAAACTGCTTGACGGCCTTTTCGCTGGCCAGGATCAGCGCGCCGGCGCCGTCACTGGTCTGCGAGCTGTTGCCGGCCGTCACGCTGCCGCGCGCCGCGAACACGGGCTTGAGCTTGGCGAGCGCCTCCAGCGTGGTGTCGGGACGTGCGCCTTCGTCCAGGTTGACGGTGCGGGTCTTGGTGATGACTTCGCCGGTGGCCAGGTTGGGCGTGCGCTCGATGACGTCGATAGGCGTGATCTCGGCCGTGAATTCACCGGCCTTCTGCGCCTTGATGGCGCGCTGATGCGACTCCAGCGCAAAGGCGTCCTGCATCTCGCGCGTGACCTTCCACTGCTGCGCCACCTTCTCGGCTGTGAGGCCCATGCCGTAGGCAATGCCGACGTTCTCGTCGCGCATAAACACCTTGGGGTTGAACGAGGGCTTCACGCCGCCCATGGGCACCAGGCTCATGGACTCGGCGCCGCCGGCGATCATCACGTCGGCCTCGCCCACGCGGATGCGGTCGGCTGCCATCTGGATGGCGGTCACGCCGGAGGCGCAGAAGCGGTTGACGGTGACACCGCCCACGGGATGGTTGAAGGCCAGGCCCACGGCGATACGCGCCATGTTCATGCCCTGCTCGGCTTCGGGGAAGGAACAGCCGATGATGGCGTCCTCAATCGCCTTCGGGTCCAGCGTGGGCACCTGTTTCATGGCGCTCTTGATGGCGGCGACCAGCAGGTCGTCGGGGCGGGTGTTGCGGAAGTAGCCGCGGCCCGAACGACCGATGGGCGTACGCGTGGCGGCAACGATGTAGGCGTCTTGAACTTGTTTGCTCATGGTGAACTCCGGTTGAGCGTTAAGCGTTGGGTGTTGAGCGAGGAGATCAGCAGGCTTTTACGCTCAACGCTGCACGCTCCACGCTCAACTTTTCTTGATCAGTTGCGCACCGGCTTGCCGGTGGAGAGCATGCCCATGATCCGCTCCTGCGTCTTGGGATGGACGATGAGCGAGCAGAAGGCCTGGCGCTCCAGGGCCATCAGGTATTCCTCGCTCACCAGGGAGCCGGCGTCCACGTCGCCGCCGCAGACCACGTTGGCGATCAGGGTAGCGATGTGGAAGTCGTGTGCGCTGATGAAACCGCCGTCGCGCATATTGACCAGCTGCGCCTTGATGGTCGCCAGGCCATTGCGGCCAGCCACCGGGAAGGGGCGACGCAGCGGGGCGCGCCAGCCACCCTGGTACAGGGCACGCGCTTCGTTGAGCGCGGTGTAGAGCAGCTCGTCCTTGTTGGGCACGACGAGGTCGCTGTCCAGCAGATAGCCCAGCTTGCGCGATTCGAGCGCGCTGGTGCCCACCTTGGCCATGGCCGCGGCCGTGAAGCCCTCGGTCAGGAAGGGCAGGATGTCCTTGCCCGTGGACGCGGCCATGTTCTCGGCAGCGCGGCGCGCGATATAGGTCAGGCCGCCAGCACCGGGCACCAGGCCCACACCGACCTCCACGAGACCGATGTAGGACTCCATCGCCACGACACGGCGCGCGGAATGCACGGCCAGTTCACAACCGCCACCCAGGGCCATGCCGCGGACGGCGGACACGACGGGGACACCCGCATAGCGGATGCGCAGCATGAGGTTCTGCAGCTCTTGTTCCGCACCGTCGATGGCGCTGACGCCGGCCACCATGAAGGCGGGCAGCATGGCCTGCAGGTCGGCGCCCACGCTGAAGGGCTCGTCGCCGGACCAGACCACCATGCCCTGGTAGTTCTGCTCGGCCAGTTCGACACCACGCGCCAGGCCTTCGGCCACGGCCGGGCTGATCGCGTGCATCTTGCTCTTGATGCTGGCGATCAGCACGCTGCCGCTGGCGGCTTCGCGGTTTTCGTCCAGCGTCCACAGGCGGATGGCCTCGTCCTCGAACAGGGTCTTGCCCGCGGTCTTGTAGTCGGGCGAGCCGTCGCCCAGCAGGCTTTCGCGGAAGTACTGAATGCCGTAGACCGGCAGCTGGCGACGCGGCTGGAATTGGCCCGTGCTCGGGTTGAAGGAACCTTCGGGCGTGTGCACGCCGCCGGCTTTGGCCACCGGGCCTTCGAACACCCATTGGGGCAGCGGCGCCTTGGACAGCGCCTTGCCGGCAGCTATGTCTTCCTGGATCATCTGGGCCACTTCGAGCCAGCCGGCTTCCTGCCAGAGTTCGAAGGGGCCTTGTTTCATGCCGAAGCCCCAGCGCATGGCCAGGTCCACGTCGGCCGCGGTGTCGGCGATGGCCGCCAGGTGCACGGCCGCGTAGTGGAAGCTGTTGCGCAGGATGGCCCAGAGGAATTTCCCTTGCGCGCCTTCGGCCTTGCGCAGCAGCTTGAGGCGTTCACCGGCCGGCTTCTTGAGCATGCGCTCGTAGACCGCGTCGGCCTTCTGACCGCCGGGTACGTACTCTTTGCCGGCGAGATCGAAGCGCAGGATGTCACGGCCGACCTTCTTGTAGAAACCGGCCTTGCTCTTCTGGCCCAGGTGGCCCATCTCGATCAGGGTCTTGAGCACGGGCGGCGTGCCGAAGCTGGCGTAGAAGGGATCGCTCTTCTCGTCCAGGTTGTCCTGCAGGGTCTTGACCACGTGGGCCATGGTGTCCAGGCCCACCACGTCGGCGGTGCGGAAGGTGCCCGAACTCGCGCGGCCCAGCTTCTTGCCCGTGAGGTCGTCGACCACGTCGTAGCTCAGGCCGAAGTTCTCGACCTCCTTCATCGTGGCCAGCATGCCGGCAATGCCGACGCGGTTGGCGATGAAGTTGGGCGTATCCTTGGCGCGCACCACACCCTTGCCCAGGCCGCTGGTGACGAAGGTCTCGAGCTGGTCCAGGATGAGGGGCTGGGTGGTGGGCGTGGCGATCAGCTCCACCAGGACCATGTAGCGCGGCGGGTTGAAGAAATGGATGCCGCAGAAGCGCGGCTTGATTTCCTGCGGCAGCACCTCGGAGAGCTTGGTGATGGACAGGCCCGAAGTGTTGGAGGCGACGATGGCGTGCTTGGCCACG
>JAGWTL010000345.1 GCA_028869035.1 Burkholderiales bacterium
GGGGCGGCACGCTGGCCATGGTGCCTTCGATCAGCTTGAGCAGCGCCTGCTGCACACCTTCGCCCGAGACGTCACGCGTGATGGAGGGGTTGTCAGACTTGCGCGAGATCTTGTCGATCTCGTCGATGTAGACGATGCCGCGCTGGGCCTTGTCGACCTCATGGTTGCAACTCTGCAGCAGCTTGGCGATGATGTTCTCGACATCCTCGCCCACGTAGCCAGCCTCGGTCAGCGTGGTGGCGTCGGCCATCACGAAGGGCACGTTGAGCTGGCGCGCCAGCGTCTGGGCCAGCAGGGTCTTGCCAGACCCGGTGGGGCCGATCAGCAGGATGTTGCTTTTGGCCAGTTCAACCTCGTCCTTGCGCGAAGATTCCTTGTGCTGCAGGCGCTTGTAGTGGTTGTAGACCGCCACCGCCAGCGTGCGCTTGGCAGCTTCCTGACCGATCACATAGTTGTCCAGATTGAGCTTGATCTCGGAGGGTGCAGGCAGGCTGCCGCGCCCTTCGGTCGTCTCGGTGCTGGCCGGCAATTCGTCACGAATAATCTCGTTGCACAGTTCGATGCATTCATCGCAGACGAAGACCGAAGGACCGGCAATCAGCTTCTTGACCTCGTGCTGGCTCTTGCCGCAGAAAGAGCAGTACAGGGTTTTTTCGCTGGTAGAGCCTTTTTTCTCGGCCATGGGAGGAACGCCTTCTCGGGATTTACCGAATCTATGATAACCATGCGGCACCCGTCCCCGACTAGGGACTGGCGCCAGAAAACAACAGGCTCGCCCGCCGCTCAGGGGCGCTTGGCGATGACCTGGTCCACCAGGCCATAGTCCTTGGCTTCGTCGGCCGAGAGGTAATAGTCCCGCTCGGTGTCGCGCTCGATCTTGTCCAGCGGCTGGCCGGTGCGCTCGGCCAGGATCTTGTTGAGCTGCTCGCGGGTCTTGAGGATCTCGCGGGCATGGATCTCGATCTCGGTCGCCTGGCCCTGTGTGCCGCCCAGGGGCTGGTGGATCATGACCTTGGAATTGGGCAGCGAGAAACGCTTGCCCTTGGCACCCGCGGCCAGCAGGAAGGCGCCCATGCTGGCAGCCATGCCCACGCACAGCGTGGACACGTCGGGTTTGATGAAGTTCATGGTGTCGAAGATCGCCATGCCGGCGCTCACCGAACCACCGGGCGAGTTGATGTAGAAGGAGATGTCCTTGTCCGGGTTCTCGCTCTCCAGGAACAGCAGCTGGGCCACCACCAGGTTGGCGGTCTGGTCGTTGACCGGACCGACCAGGAACACCACGCGCTCCTTGAGCAGGCGCGAATAGATGTCGTAGGAACGCTCGCCGCGGCCCGACTGCTCGATCACCATCGGGATCATGCCCAGGGCCTGGGTGTCCAGGGCGCCGTTGTATGCACTGTTGCGCAGATTCATGCTCACTCCAAATATGGGGTCTACTTTACCGAAAAATATCGGCCCCAAATGAAATGGGGCTTGGCGCCCGGACTGCAAGCCCGGGCGCCAAGCCCCACCTGCCGGGATCACGGCGTCTGAATCAGGCCTGGCCCATCAGATCGTCGAAGGCAATCGCCTTGTCGCTCACCTTGGCCTTGGACAGCACGAAGTCGGTGACGTTGCTCTCGATCACCACGGCCTCGACCTCGGCCATGCGGCGGTTGTCGCCCAGGTACCAGCGCTTCACGTCTTCCGGGCGCTCGTAGCTGGCGGCCAGCTCGTCCACATGGGCCTTGATCTGATCCGGGGTGGCGTGCAGCTTGTTCACACGCACCAGTTCGGCCACCACCAGGCCCAGGCGCACGCGGCGCTCGGCCTGGGGCTGGAACATCTCGCCGGGGATCGGGGCCTTGTCGGCGTCCTTGATGCCGCGCTGCTTGAGGTCTTCGCGCGCGCCTTCGATCATGCGGTCGATCTCGGCCTGCACGATGGACTTGGGGCAGTCCAGCTCGGCCTTGGCCACCAGGGCGTCCATGACGGCCTGCTTGTTGCGGGCCGCCAGGCGCGACTTGACTTCGCGCTCCAGGTTCTTCTTGATGTCGGCGTTCAGGGCGGCCACGGTGCCCTCGGCCACGCCCAGGGACTTGGCCAGCGCGTCGTTGACTTCGGGCAGATGGGCCGCTTCGATCTTCTTCACGGTCACCAGGAAATCGGCGGTCTTGCCGGCCACGTCCTGGCCGTGGTAATCGGCCGGGAAGGCCAGGGGGAAGGTCTTGCTCTCGCCCGACTTCATGCCGCGCACGGCATCCTCGAACTCCTTGAGCATCTGGCCTTCGCCGACCAGGAACTGGAAGTCGTCAGCCTTGCCGCCGGCAAAGGGCTCGCCGTCGATCTTGCCTTCGAAGTCGATCGTCACACGGTCGCCGTCCTGGGCGGCGGTGTCCATGGCACGCTGGGCAAAGGTGCGGCGCTGCTTGCGCAGGATGTCCAGGGTCTTCTGGATGGCGCTCTCGCTCACCTCGGAATTCAGCTTCTCGATCTCGGCACCGGCCAGGTCACCGATCTTGACTTCCGGATAGACCTCGAACACGGCATCGAAACTCACCTCGCCGGCCGGTGCGCCTTCCTTCTCGGTGATGCTGGGCTGGCCAGCCACACGCAGCTTGGCTTCATTGGCGGCCAGGGCAAAGGCCTCGCCCACCTTGTCGTTCAGCACTTCGTAGTGCACGGAGTAGCCGTAACGCTGGGTCACCACGTTCATCGGCACCTTGCCGGGACGGAAACCGTCCATCTTGACGGTGCGGGCCAGCTTCTTGAGGCGCGTCTCGACTTCGGACTGGATGGCTGCCAGCGGCAGGCTCAGGGTGATCTTGCGCTCGAGCTTCTCGAGGGTTTCAACGGTAACGGCCATGATGACTCACTCCAATAATTCAAAAACGGGGTCGGCCCAAGCACTTTGCGCCGGCCGGGTTGGTGCGCGGGGGGGGACTCGAACCCCCACACCATTGCTGGCGTCAGGACCTAAACCTGGTGCGTCTACCAATTTCGCCACCCGCGCGGGTCCAAACAAAA
>JAGWTL010000346.1 GCA_028869035.1 Burkholderiales bacterium
AGGAAGATGCCCACCACGGCCAGCGCGAACAGCATCGCACCGATGGAGAGGTAATGTCCGAGGGTGATGCTCATGCCTTTTTCTCCTCAGCGGGGGCTTCCACGACGGGTGCGGGGGCGGCTTGGGTCACGGCCACCTGGACCATGGCCACACGGTCACGCGCCTTCACACGCACCTGGATGGACGGATCGATGGCCTTGCTGTCCTTGCGCTCGCGCAGGGTCAGGGCAATGGCGGCCACCATGGCCACCAGCAGGATGGCCGCAGCGATCTGGATCGGCATCAGGTAGTCGGTGTAGAGCAACACACCGAGGGCCTTGGAGTTGTTGGCCTGAACCACAGCGTCTACTGCTGCGGGCGTGGCCAGACGGAAGCCGCTCATCAGCACCGCAGCCATTTCGAAGGCCACCACGGCGCCCAGTGTGGCGGCCAGCGGGAAGTTTTTCCAGAAACCTGCACGCAGCGTGTCCATGTTGATGTCCAGCATCATCACGACAAACAGGAACAGCACCATGACGGCCCCCAGGTACACCAGCACCAGGGTGATGGCCAGGAATTCGGCGTTCAGCATGAACCACAGGCCGCTGGCCTGCGAGAAAGCCAGCATGAGGAACAGCACGGCGTGCACGGGGTTGCGTGCGGTCACGACCCGGAAGGCCGAAAACAGCAGCACCGCCGCAAAGAGGTAGAAGAAACCGGTTTGGATGTCCATGGGGATCTTTCAGTGGGCTCGTCTCAGCCGGTGATCAGCGGTACGGAGCGTCCGCTGCCTTGTTGGCAGCGATCTCTTTTTCGTAGCGGTCGCCCACGGCCAGCAGCATGTCCTTGGTGAAGTACAGGTCGCCGCGTTTTTCGCCGTGGTATTCGAGCACGTGGGTCTCGACGATGGAGTCCACCGGGCAGCTCTCTTCGCAGAAGCCGCAGAAGATGCACTTGGTCAGGTCGATGTCATAGCGCGTGGTGCGGCGGCTGCCGTCCTGGCGCACTTCGGACTCGATGGTGATGGCCATGGCCGGGCAGACGGCCTCGCACAGCTTGCAGGCGATGCAGCGCTCTTCGCCGTTTTCATAGCGACGCAGGGCGTGCAGACCACGGAAGCGCGGCGACAGCGGGGTCTTTTCCTCGGGGTACTGGATCGTGACCTTGCGGGCGAAGGCGTAACGCCCTGTCAGGGCCATGCCCTTGAAGAGTTCCACGAGCATGAAGCTCTTGAGGAAATCCTTGAGGGAGAAAGTGGTAGCGGTAGCGGTGGTCATAGTCCTGCTCCTCGGCTGCCGCCGGGCCGCCCCAAGGCAGACGGCGCCCCCTCGGGGGGCAGCAAATACACGAAGTGATGAGCGTGGGGGCGCAGGTTTTCCCGCTGGGCTGCCCCAAGGGAAAATGCGCCCCCTCGGGGGGCAGCGTCGTACACGAAGTGACAAGCGTGGGGGCTCATACTCAGTTCCAGATGTTCCACGACGTCTGCATCCAGATGCCGACAACGAGCAGCCACACCAGGGTGACCGGGATGAAGATCTTCCAGCCCAGACGCATGATCTGGTCGTAACGGAAACGCGGGAAGGTCGCGCGGATCCAGATGAACATGGACACCACGACAAAGGTCTTGAGGCCCAGCCAGATCCAGCCCGGGATGGCGTTGAACAGCACGCTGTCGATCGGGGACAACCAGCCGCCCAGGAACATGATGACGGCCAGGATGGAGACCAGCCACATGCTGGCGTATTCGGCCAGGAAGAAGATGGCGAAGCCCATGCCCGAGTACTCGACCATGTGACCGGCCACGATCTCGGCCTCGCCCTCGACCACGTCGAAGGGGTGGCGGTTGGTCTCGGCCACGCCGGAGATCAGGTAGACCAGGAAGATCGGCAGCAGGGGCAGCCAGTTCCAGGACAGGAAACCCAGGCCCTTGTCGGCGAAGTAGCCATCGCCCTGGCCCAGCACGATGTCGGTCAGGTTCATGCTGCCCGAGACCATGAGCACCACCAGGAAGCAGAAGCCCATGGCGATCTCGTAGCTCACCATCTGCGCCGAGGCGCGCAGCGCGCCCAGGAAGGCGTACTTGGAGTTGGAGGCCCAGCCCGCGATGATGACGCCGTAGACCTCGATCGAGGTGATGGCCATGACCAGCAGCAGACCGGCGTTGATGTTGGTCAGCGCCACGTCCGGACCGAAAGGGATGGCCACCCAGGCGGCCAGCGCCGGCATGATGGCCATGATGGGGCCGAGCCGGAACAGGCCGCCGCTCACGGCGCTGGGGGTGATGATTTCCTTGGTCAGCAGCTTCACCGCGTCGGCGATGGGCTGCAGCAGGCCGAAGGGGCCGACACGGTTGGGACCGAAGCGCACCTGCATGAAACCCAGCAGCTTGCGCTCCCACAGCGTCAGGTAAGCCACGGCGCCCATCAGCGGCGCGAGCACGGCCACGATCTTGATCAGGATCCAGAGCACCGGCCAGGCCAGGGTGGCCCACCAGCTGGCGGCGATCAGATTGAGGCCGCCGTTGTACAGCGCATCGATCATGCGGCTACCCCTTGTTCACGGGCGTCGGCCGTCAGCTGCAGCGACGGCGCGCGACGGACCAGGCCGTCGAGTTGGTAGATGGAGGCCACCACCGGATCGGCCGCCGTGGCAGCGAGCTGGATGGTCGCCTGCGTGGCGTTGGAAAGGTTCGCGGGCCTGGTGGTGGCCGCGGCCAGCACGTCCTGCGAGGACTCGAACCCGAAGCCCTGCAGGCCCAGCAGATTGCCCAGCACACGCAGCACCTTCCAGGCCGGACGGGTCTCGGCCAGGGGCTTGACCACGGCATGGAAACTCTGAACGCGGCCTTCGGCGTTGACAAAACTGCCCGAGGTCTCGCTGAAGGGCGCGATGGGCAGCAGCACGTCGCTGAACGCGAGGTTGGTCTTGAAGGGGCTCAACGTGACGACCATCTCGGCGGTGTCCAGCGCGGCCGCAGCGGCCTGGCCGGCGGCCGTGTCGTATTCGGGCTCGACGGCCAGCAGCAAGGC
>JAGWTL010000347.1 GCA_028869035.1 Burkholderiales bacterium
TCGTAGCCGCCGACGATGACCATGATCAGCAGATTGGAGATCATGACCACGTCGATCAAGGCGAGCACCACCAGCATGATGACGGTCTCGTTCAGCGAGGTGATGGGCGCGCCGGTCTTGTAGCCGATGCTGGTGACCAGTGCCTGCAGGGCGGCCTGGCTGCCGAAGGCGGCCTCCACGAGATGCAGCAGCTCGAACAGGAAGTGATACACATAGACGCCCTGGGCGACGATCAGGCCCAGGTACAGGGGCAGTTGCAGCCAGCGGCTGGAAAAGATCAGGGCGGGCAGGGGACGCAACGGAGACGCTTTGGACGGTTCGGGGCTGGACATGGTCTGAAAATCGGGGTTTCTATCTAGACGGCGGATTTTAGGCCGCATTTCAATCCCAGCCGGGATTCGGTACATTGGTCCGGTCAGCGAGTCCAGTCAGTGACTTGTAAGCGCCAGCCCCGACATTGCGGGGCGAAGCAAAAACCATTTGAGGAAACAAGCCATGAGTGCATCTTCTTCCGCCATCGAATCCGTTCTGGTCGAGAACCGTGTCTTTCCCCCGGCGGAAGCGGTGGTCAAGGCGGCGCGCATCTCCGGCATGGCGCAGTACCAGGCCATGTGCGAGGCCTTCGACAAGGATTTCGAGGGGACCTGGGCGAGGTTGGCGCGTGAGAACCTGGTCTGGGCCAAGCCCTTTACCCGCACCCTGGATGCTTCCAGGAAGCCTTTTTACAAGTGGTTCGACGACGGCGAGCTCAACGCCTCGGCCAACTGCCTGGACAAGCACATGGGCACGTCGACCGAGAACAAGACCGCCATCATTTTTGAAGCCGATGACGGCAGCGTCACCAAAGTCACGTACAAGGAGCTGCTGGCCAAGGTCAGCCAGTTTGCCAACGCCCTCAAGGCCCAGGGCATCAAGAAGGGTGACCGCGTCCTGATCTACATGCCCATGACCATCGAGGGCGTTGTGGCCATGCAGGCCTGCGCGCGCATCGGCGCCACGCACTCCGTGGTGTTCGGCGGTTTCTCCGCCAAGTCCCTGCAGGAGCGCATCATCGACGCTGGCGCCGTGGCCGTGATCACGGCCAACTACCAGATGCGCGGCGGCAAGGAGTTGCCGCTCAAGGCCATCGTGGACGAGGGGCTGGCCATGGGCGGTTGCGACACCATCAAGTCCGTGCTGGTCTACCAGCGTACGAGCACCGCCTGTCATATGGTCGCGGGCCGCGACATGACCTTCGCCGAGGCGCTGGCGGGGCAGAGCAGCACTTGCGCGCCGACGGCCGTGGGCGCCGAGCACCCGCTGTTCATCCTCTACACCTCCGGCTCCACGGGCAAGCCCAAGGGCGTGCAGCACGCCACCGGCGGCTACCTGCTGTGGGCGCGTCTCACCATGGACTGGACCTTTGACATCCAGCCCCGCGACATCTTCTGGTGCACGGCCGACATCGGCTGGATCACCGGCCACACCTATGTGGCCTACGGCCCCCTGGCCGCCGGTGCCACGCAGATCGTCTTCGAGGGCGTGCCGACCTACCCGAACGCCGGCCGTTTCTGGCAGATGATCGAGAAACACCAGTGCACGATCTTCTACACGGCGCCTACGGCCATCCGCTCGCTGATCAAGGCCGCCGAAGGCGACGAGAAGGTGCACCCGGCCCGCTCCAACCTCAGCAGCCTGCGCATCCTGGGCTCGGTGGGCGAGCCCATCAATCCCGAGGCCTGGATGTGGTACCACAAGCATGTGGGCGGTGAACGCTGCCCCATCGTCGACACCTTCTGGCAGACCGAGACCGGTGGCCACATGATCACCCCGCTGCCGGGCGCCACGCCCCTGGTGCCGGGCTCCTGCACTCTGCCGCTGCCGGGCATCGCGGCCGCCATCGTCGACGAAGCCGGCCATGACGTGCCCAACGGCTCGGGCGGCATCCTGGTGGTCAAGAAACCCTGGCCGTCCATGATTCGCACCATCTGGGGTGACCCGGAGCGTTTCAGGAAGAGCTACTTCCCCGAGGAACTCAAGGGTTACTACCTGGCCGGCGACGGTGCGGTGCGCAGCGCGGACCGCGGCTATTTCCGCATCACCGGCCGCATCGACGACGTGCTCAACGTCTCGGGTCATCGCATGGGCACGATGGAGATCGAATCGGCCCTGGTGTCCAAGACCGACCTGGTGGCCGAGGCCGCCGTGGTGGGCCGCCCGGACGATCTGACAGGGGAAGCCATTTGCGCCTTCGTGGTGCTCAAGCGTTCTCGTCCGACGGGTGAGGAGGCGAAGCAGATCGCCAAGGAACTGCGCGACTGGGTGGCCAAGGAGATCGGCCCGATCGCGAAACCGAAGGACATCCGCTTCGGTGACAACCTGCCCAAGACCCGCAGCGGCAAGATCATGCGTCGCCTGCTGCGCTCGATCGCCAAGGGTGAAGCCATCACTCAGGACACGACGACATTGGAGAATCCCGCGATTCTTGAGCAACTTGCTCAGAACAACTGATCTCGATCGTCGCACGCAACAAAAAGCCCGCACGCGCGGGCTTTTTGTTGCGGCAGAAGCGGATTACTTCTGGGTCAGGATCCAGGCCACGAGCTTCTTGGACTCGTCGGCGCTGACCTGCGGGTTGGCCGGCATCGGGACCGGGCCCCAGGCGCCAGAGCCGCCCTTGATCACTTTCTCGGCCAGCTTGTCGCTGGCGGACTTGTCATACTTCTTGGCGATGTCCTTGAAGGACGGGCCGACCAGCTTCTTGTCGACGGCGTGGCAGGCCATGCAGTTTTTGGAGGTGGCCAGGGCCTGATCGGCCAGGGCGGGGGTGCTGATGGAGACGGCAGCGAGCAGGGCAAACAGGGCGCGTTTCATTGATTTCCTCTGGGCAGTGGTTAAGTACATAATCAACCAACGCAATTGTAAAGGCTGAGGTTGACCCGAGGGATGGACGCAGCCAAAGACCGAGGGCACGACATGTATTTTCTGGGACTGGGCGTCATTCTTCTGTTGATGAAATACCTG
>JAGWTL010000348.1 GCA_028869035.1 Burkholderiales bacterium
CTCTTCCACCGTGTAGTTCACCGAGTCGGCGATGGCGCCCGTGATGTCCTCGGTCACCGTGGCCTCCTGCGTCAGGTCGCCTTCGGCCACCGTCTGCAGTTCGTTCATCAGTCGCAGAATGGCCGCCTGGTTGGCGTCGTTGACGCGCTTGGCCTCCTGCTCCTGGCGTTCGGCTTCGAGTCGCTGCGCTTCGGCCATCACCTGGCGGCGACGGCTGTCCATCAGCTGCACGCGGGCCAGACCGGCCGCGCAGATCAGCGCGAAGACGGCAGCGGCGATCAGGGACAGCAGCGAGGTGGTCCCCAGACCGGTGCGTGCGGCCAGATCGGCCTGCAGAGTCTCCAGGTCGCGGCGCAGGGGCTCGCTGTCGTTGATCACGGTGATCTGCGCGCTGCGCGCCGAGACCAGGCCCTGCAGATTGCCCAGAATGGCGCCGGCCTGCGTGCGGGTCTGCTCGTAGAGCTTGATCAGGGCTTCGATCTGCTCACGCGTCTGCGCGTCCTTGGAGGCATTGAGACGCAGCTCGGGGCTGCCGTCGAGCAGGCCCTGCGCGATTTCCTTGAAGGAGTTCAGGTCCTTGCCCAGCAGGAACACAGCCTCCGGGCTCACGCCCTCGGCGGTCAGGAACTCGTTGGAGGATTTGCCGATACGCTGGGTCAGCATCACCAGCTGGCCGGCCGCGGAAATTTCCGCGGGGCTGGCGTTCTGCTGCAACTTGAGAGACGACACGGTCTCGGCAATTTCCAGCAGATCGGAGGACTGGCGGTTGATGGTCCGCAGGGCAGCGCCCACCTGGGTCAGGATCTTCTCCTGCGCCACGATGGCCGCGGCGCTCTTTTCGGCGCGCTCCATCAATGGGAAGATCTTTTCGAGCTGGGGCAGCAGATCGGCGTCGATGGGTTCCAGACGCATGTTGAAATCGCTGTCGCGCAGACCCTTGACGGAGCGCACCAGATAGCTCGAACTTTCCTTCACCTCGGCGAAGGCCTGGGGCACACCCACCAGGGCCTGCGACACCGATTTGGCCAGACGCTGCGACTGCATCAGGGACTGGCCCGTGGCGTTCAGCTGCTGCGCCACCCGGTCGGCAGCCGTCAGCGCCACGAAGGCGATGGCCCCCAGGATCACCAGTGCCAGACCCAGCAACCACCACAGCAGACGCTGCTGCTCGGCAATCGGACGCTTCCCCAGCAGCGGCACGCTGACCAGGTCGTCCTGGTCCAGCGGGGCCGGCGCGGGCAGGTCCTGCAACCGGGTGTCGTTTACCTTCCCGGGAGCTGCCCCACGTTGCGGCTGCAGACCGGACAGGTCGTCAGGCATGGCCAGACTCAGGCCGACGCTCTGCTCCGAGTCAGGTGTCTTCTTGGCAAAGAGATGGGTCAGTTTGTTGAGGACGGACATGGTGCAACCTTAGAAATTGACTTAGGCACTGATGCTCAGAAACTCGGCCATTTGCGAGAGCTGCTGCAGATTGATCTCCTGCCAGCGGCTGCCGTCGGCATCGACATAACGATTGCCGAAATAGGGGGGTGCGTCTTCCGGCGGCGGCTCGGAGCCGGAGAACGCCCCGACATGGCGCAAACCCGCCAGAGAATCGATCAGCAGAGAGCAGTTGATCTCCAGGGCGGCATTGAGGGTGACGACACTGGCCTCGGTCCAGTACTGCTCAGACCGCGCCGGCGCCTTGCCGGCGATGAAAGCCGCCAGGTCCACCACCCCGTACAGGCCGCCTCGCAGGTTGACCACCCCCAGAAACCAGGACTGCGAATAGGGCACCGCCTGCACCGACGGCAGCGGAAAAATCTCGCCCGACTGGGCCAGAGGCAGCAGGTAGTCCTGCCCCCCCGCACGCACCGCCAGCCACGAAATGGAGAGACCCTCGGCCTTGGCCGCTTGCAATCGGCTAGCCAGTCGTGACTGCAGGTCTCTGAGAGCTTCGCGATTGGCCATGGGTCGTGAATCAGCCCAGTGCCTTGATCTTGCCCAGCAATTCGGCTTCGTCCACCGGCTTGGTCACATAATCACGCGCGCCCTGGCGCATACCCCAGACGCGGTCGGTCTCCAGGTTCTTGCTGGTGCAGATGATGATCGGGATCTCGGCATATTCGGGCGTGCGGTTGATGGCACGCGTGAGCTGGAAGCCGTTCTGCCCGGGCATGACCACGTCCATGAGGATCAGGTCGGGCTTGTCTTCGGCCAGACGGCGGAACGCGTCGTCGGCATCCTCGGCAGTCTTCACGGCCATGCCGTTTTTCTGGAGCAAATCCGTCAGAAACATCAATTCCGTCTTGGAATCGTCCACGATCAAAACTTTGCGTATCGGCATCAATTCACTCCTTGCGAGACTATGCCAAACTGCTGTACGGCCTGCAACAGCTGGTCTTTGGTAAACGGCTTGGTCAGGTAGTCCTGCGCCCCGACCATGCGGCCGCGGGCCTTGTCGAACACCCCGTCCTTGGACGACAGCATCACCACCGGCACCGAGGTGAACTTGGCGTTGCGCTTGATGATGGCGCAGGTCTGATAACCATCGAGGCGCGGCATGAGGATGTCGCAGAAAATCAGGTTGGGCTGGTAGTCGTTGACCTTGGCCAGGGCATCGAAGCCATCTTCGGCCAGCATCACTTCATGGCCACCCTGCTTGAGAAAAATCTCGGCGCTACGGCGGATGGTGTTGCTGTCATCGATCACGAGGACCTTGAGGGGCGATTCTTGCGTGCTCACTGAACGCTACTCCTGATTACGGCTGGCTGAAGCGATGACGGTCACCCTCTTTCAGACTCAGCCTCAGATCTGGACCATTTCAAAATCTTCCTTGCGCGCACCGCACTCAGGACAGGTCCAGTTCATGGGCACATCGGCCCAGACGGTCCCCGGCGCTATGCCATGCTCCGGATCACCGGCCGCCTCATCATAGATCCAGCCACAAATCAGACACATCCAGGTTTTCTTATCACTCACAGCTTACGGGACCTTCGAATAGAATGCAA
>JAGWTL010000349.1 GCA_028869035.1 Burkholderiales bacterium
TGGAGGAAGAGGTGGGGGCCAACCTGTTCACACGCCAGCCGCGCGGGGTGCGCCTGACCCAGGCCGGTGTCTCCTTCCTCGAGGACGCGCGGGCCATCCTCGCGCGTGCGCAGCAGGCCGCCGTACGCGCGCGCGAGCGCCAGGCCGGCCAGCGCGCCACCCTGCGCCTTGGCCTGGTCCCGTCCACCATCCATTCGGTGCTGCCGGGCCTCTTGCAGCGCCTGGCCGACGAAATGCCAGCACTTAATGTCGAGGTGCGCGAGATGATTACCTCGCAGCAGCTGCAGGCCCTGCACAACCGCGAGATCGACCTCGGGATTGCGCGCCCGGGCGAGGGCAGCCGGCCCGCGGAGATGGTGGCCAGCATCGACGATCCTTATTGCCTGGCCTTGCCGCTGGACAACGCCCTGGCCCACAGCCGCAAGCCGCTGGCGCTGCGCGAGGCCGCACGTGAACGCTTTGTGAGCTTCTCGCGCTACCAGGATGCCGATTACTACGACCGCACGGCGGCGCTGTGCATGGAAGCCGGCTTCACGCCCGACATCCGCCATGAGGCCGGGCAGTTTGTGAACGTGCTGGCCATGGTGGGCTGTGGGCTGGGCGTGGCCATCGTGCCCGCGTCGTTTGCCACCCTGCCGCAGGGGCAGGTGGCTTTTCGCCGGCTGGATGGCTCGCGCTTCCAGAGCCGGCTGGGCCTGCTGCGCGGTCCCCAGCAGGAGCAGGACGACGGGTCCTCCCGCGTGGTGGAGCTGGCCGTGCGCGAGCTGGAGCGCCTGGGCAAGCGGCTGCTCAGCCGGCAGGGGCGCACCTGACAGGGGACACCACGGCGCTGGCCGATAATCCGGGCATCTCGAAAGAAAGTTGCCCCATGAAAACCGTCCTCGTCCTCAATGGCCCCAACCTCAACCTGCTCGGCACGCGCGAGCCCGCCGTCTACGGCTCCCAGACCCTGGCCGATGTGCAGGCCCTGTGCGAGCGCGCCGCCGGCGCCAACGGTCTGGCGCTGGATTTCCGCCAGAGCAACCATGAGGGTGAACTGATCGACTGGATCCACGAGGCCGGCCGTCAGCAGGCCGCCGGCAAGATGGCTGGCGTGATCTTGAACGCCGGGGCCTACACCCACACCAGCATTGCGCTGCACGACGCCATCAAGGGCGCGGGCGTGACGCTGATCGAACTGCACATCAGCAATGTGCATGCGCGCGAGGAGTTCCGCCACAAGTCCTGGATCTCGCCGGTGGCCAAGGCGGTGATGGCTGGTTTCGGCATCAATGGTTACGCCCTGGCCATCGCCGGCCTGGTGCAGCTGACCGAGAAGAAGTGAGCCGCCAGGCGCCGGGCTGAGACCGGGCCGTTCCTGCCATGACCATGCCCGCACCGCTGCAGGTGGCCGAAGACGAGGTGCAGATCAGCGCCATCCGCGCCCAGGGGGTCGGCGGCCAGAACGTCAACAAGGTCTCCAGCGCGGTGCACCTGCGCTTCGACATCCCGGCCTCCTCCCTGCCCGAAGACGTGAAGGAACGCCTGCTGGCCCTGCGCGACAGCCGCATCACCCAGGAGGGCGTGCTGGTCCTCAAGGCGCAGCAGCACCGCAGCCAGGACCTGAACCGGCTCGATGCTTTTTCCCGCCTGCACGAGCTGGTCAACAGCGTGGCCCGGCCGCCCAAGACGCGCCGTGCCACCAAGCCGACTTATGGTTCCAAGCAACGCCGGCTCGAAGGCAAGAGCCAGCGCTCCGAGACCAAGGCCCTGCGCGGACGTGTGCGGGACTGAGCGCGGGGCTCAGTCGATCTTGATGTTCTTCCTGGCGATCAGCTTGCCATAAAGCGTCGTATCGCTCTTGATGCGCTGGGCCAGCGCGCCGGCCGACGTGTCGCCCACCTTCCAGCCCTGCTGGAACAGCTTCTGGCTGATCTCGGGCGACTGCAGGATCTTGGCCAGTTCGCTGTTGAGCCGGGCCTGGTGCGCGGCCGGCATCTGGGCCGGGGCCATGACGGCATTCCAGACCTCGATGTCGACGCCCTTGGCGTCGAGCTCCTGCATGGAGGGCAGGTCCGGCAGCAGCGTGCTGCGCGTGGCCGAGGTCACGGCGATGGCCTGCAGCTTGCCCGACTGCACCAGCGGCATGACGGTCGAGCCCGGCAGCAGCGTCATCTGCACCTGGTCGCCCAGCATGGCGTTGAGGATGGCGGGACCGCCTGCGAAGGGGACGTGCAGGGGATTGAGCCCCAGGCTTTCCTTGACGAGTTCCATGCCCAGATGGCCGCCCGAGCCGGCGCCGATGGAGCCGTAGGCCAGCTTGTCGCCGCTGGCGCGCGCCTGCGCGATGTACTCGGCCGCCGTCATCGGCTTGGCGGATTTGGTCGCCACCCAGACCAGCGGGGCGCTGCCGATGAGGGCGATCGGCGCCAGATCCTTCTGCGGGTCGTAGGGCAGCTTGGCGTAGAGGAATTTTGCGCTGGTCAGCGGGCCGTTGCCGATCACGCCGATGGTGTGGCCATCGCCGGCCTTGGCGGTCACGTCTGCGCCGATATTGCCGCCGGCGCCGGGCCTGTTGTCCACGATGACCGGCTGCCCCAGGGCACGTGACAGCGGCTCGGCCAGCAGCCGTGCCTGTACGTCGGGCGAGGAGCCGCTGGGGTAACCCACGACGATGCGCAGCGCCTTGCTGGGCCAGGCCTCGGCGTTCTGGGCCTGGGCCCACAGGGGCAGCAGGGCGAGGCCGAGCAGTGCGCTGGCGAGGAAGGGGCGTTTCTGGCGTGTCATGCGTCGTTTCCTGTTTGGAATGTGTTGAATAAATCCATGCGGGCCACGGGGCGGGCCAGTTCGTCGATGTGCTGGCCATGGTGGGCTGCGGGCTGGGTGTGGCCATCGTCCCGGCATCCTTTGCCACCCTGCCCCAGGGGCAGGCGGTCTTTCGCCGCCTGGACGGTTCGCGTTTCAAGAGCCGGCTGGGCATCCTGCGCGGGCCGCAGCAGGAG
>JAGWTL010000030.1 GCA_028869035.1 Burkholderiales bacterium
CGCGCGCGAGAACATCAAGGCGCTGCGCAAGAACGTGCTGGCAAAATGCTACGGCGGCGACATCACCCGCAAGCGCAAGCTCCTTGAGAAACAAAAAGCAGGCAAGAAACGCATGAAACAGATCGGATCGGTGGAAGTGCCGCAGGAAGCCTTCCTGGCGATTTTGCAGGTGGAGGAATGATGCAGATCCTCACCTCCATGGTGCTGGCGGCCTTTGCCGGCTATATCGGTGCCTGGTATTTCGGCGCCATCGAAGGCAACTTTGCCCTGCTCCTGTTCCTGGCCTCGGTGGTGACCGGCCTGTACTGGCTGGCCGAGCGTTTTCACTTCCTGCCGCAGCGCCAGGCGGCCGCGGCGCGGCTGGAGGCTGAGACGCTGCATCGGCGCGCCGAGCTCGAGAAGCTGGGGGTGAAGGCCGACGAGGCCGATGTCGGGCAGGCGAAGGAAAGGCTGCTGATGCAGCCTTGGTGGCTGGACTGGACGGCCGGCTTGTTCCCGGTCATCGTGGTGGTTTTCCTGCTGCGCTCCTTCCTGTTCGAGCCGTTCAAGATTCCTTCCGGCTCCATGATCCCGACGTTGCTGGTGGGCGACCTGATCCTGGTCAACAAGTACCACTATGGCATCCGCCTGCCGGTGCTCAATACCAAGCTCACCGAGGGCAGCAAGCCCCAGCGTGGCGACGTCATGGTATTTCGCTACCCCCCCCGGCCCAGCCAGGACTACATCAAGCGTGTGGTCGGTGTGCCGGGCGACGAGGTGGCCTACCTGAACAAGCGGCTGACCATCAATGGCCAGCCGATTGCGACCAGCGAACTGCCCGAGTTTTTCGACGAGGATGCCATGCGCTACTTCAAGCAGTATGGCGAGACCCTGGGCGACACTCCGCACAGGATGATCGTCGACGGCGAGCGTCGGGGTGGTTTCTCCGAAGCCGAGATCGGCGACTTCCCTTTCCGCCAGAACTGCCGCTACAGCGTGGAAGGGGTGGTCTGCAAGGTTCCCGAAGGACAATATTTCATGATGGGCGACAATCGCGATAATTCGCTGGATTCGCGTTACTGGGGCTTTGTCCCGGACCAGAACATCGTGGGCAAGGCCTTTTTTGTCTGGATGAATTTCGGTAACCTGAAGCGTATTGGTTCGTTCAATTGAGATCAACGACAGTCAGACGGGGGAAACTATGGCAAGGCAACTGAAGTCGGGACAGCGTGGCATCACCTTTATCGGCCTGCTTTTCATCGGCGGCATCCTGGCAGTCAGCGGGGTGATATTTGCACAGATCGTCCCGACCCTGATCGAGCTGCAGGCCATCCACAAGGCTTCCAAGAAGGCGGCGGCCGAGGGCGGGACCGTGGCCGAGGTGCGTGCTGTTTTTGACAGGGCAGCCAGCATTGATACCATCACGTCCATTGAAGGCAAGGATCTGACGGTGACCAAGATCGGCGACAAGATCGTGGTCAGCTTCGCCTATCAACGCGAAATCCATCTGGCCGGTCCGGCCTGGCTGACCTTGAAGTACGAAGGAAGCACCAAATAGCGTGGCCGATGGTCTGACTGCGTTGCAGGAGCGCCTGCAGCATCCATTTTCCAATCCGGCATTGCTGGCGCGTGCGGTCACGCACCGCAGTTTCGCGGCCGATCACAACGAGCGCCTGGAATTCTTGGGAGACTCCGTCCTCAACCTGGCTGTCGCCGATCTGCTGTACCAGCGACTCAGTGCCTTGCCGGAAGGCGACCTTTCGCGCATACGCGCAAATCTGGTCAAACAGGACACCTTGCATCAGTTGGCCGTGGGGCTGGGTTTGCCCGAGGTCGTGCGCCTGGGCGAGGGCGAGGTCCGCTCCGGCGGCAGCCGCAGGCCCTCGATCCTCGCCGATGCTCTGGAGGCTTTGATCGGCGCGGTCTACCTCGATGCCGGTTATGCCGCAGCCCAGGGCTTGGTGCATCGCCTTTTTCAGGCCGTGGAAATCAACCCTCAGATGCAGGCCAGTGCCAAGGATGCCAAGACCGAATTGCAGGAGTGGTTGCAGGCGCGCAAATTCAAGCTGCCGCTGTACCGGGTGGTGGGTACGCTGGGGGCAGCCCACCGGCAGACTTTCGACATCGAGTGCGAAGTTTCCGAGTTGAACCTCAACGAGCGCGGCATCGGCAACTCGCGCCGGGCCGGTGAGCAGGCAGCTGCGGCCGCCATGCTGCAATTCCTCAAGACGCGGGACAAGGGCTGAGTCGATGGACAACATGGCAGCAACCCCGTCCTCCGAAGCGCCGCATCGCTGCGGCTTGGTGGCCATCGTCGGCAAGCCCAACGTCGGCAAGTCCACCCTGCTCAACGCCCTGGTCGGGCAGAAAATCAGCATCACCTCGCGTAAGGCGCAGACCACGCGCCACCGCATCACCGGCATGCGCACCCTGGGCGCTACCCAGTTTGTCTTTGTCGACACTCCTGGATTCCAGACGCGGCACAACAACGCCCTGAACCGCGCCTTGAACAAGACCGTGCAGGGCGCCGTGGGTGATGTGGATCTGCTGGTTTTTGTGGTCGAAGCCGGTCAGTTCAACCAGGCCGATGAGCGTGTGCTCAAGCTCCTGGGTGAAGGCGTGCCTGTGCTGCTGCTGGCCAACAAACTGGACACCGTCAACCGCCGCGCCGAGATCGCGCCCTGGCTGCAGGAAATGCAGCAGCGCCATCCTTTTGCTGAAATCGTGCCCATGTCCGCCAAGAACGCCAAGGACATCGAGCGACTGCTGGGCATCTGCGAGAAATACCTGCCCGAGCAGGAGTGGTGGTATGCCGAGGACGAGCTGACCGATCGCAGCGAGAAGTTCCTGGCCTCGGAAACCGTGCGGGAGAAACTGTTCCGTCTGACCGGCGACGAGCTGCCCTACACATCGACTGTGGTGATCGACAAGTTCGAAGAGGAGGCGCCACAGAAAAAGGGTCAGAAACGCCTGCTGCGCATCGCAGCCACCATCGTCGTGGAGCGTGACGGTCACAAGGCCATGGTGATCGGGGACAAGGGCGAGCGCATCAAACGCATCGGTACCGAGACCCGCGTCGAGCTGGAGAAACTCATGGATGCCAAGGTTTTCATCGAACTCTGGGTCAAGGTGCGCTCAGGCTGGGCGGATGACGAGGCGCGCGTGCGCTCCTTTGGCTACGAGTGATGCGCTGAATGGTGACCCGGCGCATCAGTGATGAACCGGCCTATGTGCTGCACCGCTACGACTGGAGCGAGACCAGCCTGATCCTGGAGGTGTTTACGCGCCATCATGGCCGTATCGCCCTGGTGGCCAAGGGGGCCAAGCGCCCGAGCTCCAGTTTTCGTCCCGTGCTCCTGCCGCTCCAGCCCCTTCAGCTGGCTTATGGCGGTGAGGCCGAGATTCGCACGCTCAAGGGCGCCGAATGGATGGGCGGCCATGTCATGCCCACCGGTGAGTCGCTTCTGTCGGGTTATTACCTGAACGAACTGTTGCTGCAATTGCTGGCACGTGACGACCCACATCCAGCCCTCTTCGATGTCTATGCGAATGTGGTGCGTGTCCTGGCCTCCGAACACGAGGAAGTGCTGCAGGCCGCCCTGCGCACCTTCGAGTTGCTGCTGCTGCGAGAGATTGGTCTGTTGCCGCGGCTCGATGTCCAGACCCTGACGCTGGCGCCCTTGCAGACCGATGTCCAGTACGTGCTGGTACCGGAAGGCGGCCTGCGCACGCGCAGCGAATCGGATCGTGCGGGCCTGAGCGGCACGCAGTGGCTGGCCTTGCAGGCGGTGCTGGAATCCGGGGCGCCTTTTACCGACACCTTGCGTGCCTGTGCCGCCGTGATGAACGAGCTGAAGCCGCAGCTGCGCGTTCTGCTCCATTACCATTGCGGGGTGTCCACGCTGCGTACGCGGCAGATGATGGTGGATCTCCAAAGCCTATGACATCCAAAACAGCCCTGTCCGTCAACGTCAACAAGGTGGCCCTGGTGCGCAACACGCGCCACTTGGGCATACCCAGCGTCATGCGTGCGGCCACGTTGTGCCTGCAGGCCGGGGCGCATGGCATCACGGTCCACCCGCGACCGGACGAGCGCCACATTCGGGCGCAGGACGTGTTCGACCTGGCCACCCTGCTGAAGGACTGGCCGGATCGCGAGTTCAATATCGAGGGCAATCCCTTCCATAACCTGATGGACTTCATCCGCCAGGTGCGGCCGCAGCAAGCCACCTTTGTGCCCGACGCCGAAGGCCAGTTCACCAGCGACCATGGCTGGAATTTTCCGCAGGATGCCGAGCGGCTGCGCCCCCTGATCGCCGAGTGCCATGCCCTGGGCGTGCGTGTCAGCCTGTTCATGGACCCGGTCCCGGAGCAGATGGCGCAGGCCCAAGCCGTGGGCGCCGATCGCGTGGAGCTGTACACCGAGCCTTATGCCGCGTCCTGGGGCCGGGCCGAGCAGACGGTTCAGTTGCAGCGCTACGCGGCTGCAGCCCGGACTGCGCTGGATGCGGGCCTGGGCGTGAATGCCGGTCACGACCTCAACCGTGACAACCTCGGCGAATTCCTGCGCCGGGTGCCCGGTGTGGCCGAGGTGTCGATCGGCCATGCCTTGATCGCCGATGCGCTGGAGCTGGGCTACGCTGCCACGGTTCAGGGTTACCTGCGCTGCATCGCCGAAGTGCCCAGATGATCTACGGCATCGGCACCGATATCTGCGACGTGCGGCGTATCCGCCTGAGCGTCGAACGCCATGGCGAGCGATTTGCCCGGCGCGTGCTCAGCGATGCCGAATTCATCCTTTGGAAGGCACGCAGCGTGCGCTGGCCCGAACGCGGTTTGCGCTACCTGGCCACCCGTTTTTCGGCGAAGGAGGCCTTTTCCAAGGCGATCGGCACGGGCATGCGCTTGCCCATGACCTGGCGCTCCTGCGAGATAAGCAACCTGCCCAGTGGCAAGCCCGTCATCGTGTTGCACGGCGAACTCAAGACATGGTTCGAGGCGCAGGGCCTGAGCGCCCATGTCAGCGTGACCGACGAGACCGATTACGCGGCCAGTTTTGTGGTGGTCGAGCAAGCATCCGACGAACGATCCCCTCACTGACGAGAACTGTATGAGCCAGCATGCACCCCTGATCATCGACATTGCAGGCGTCAAGTTGAGCGCTGAGGACCAGCGTCGTCTGGCGCATCCCCTGGTTGGCGGTTTGATCCTGTTCAGCCGCAACTGGCAGGACCGGGCCCAGCTGTCCGCCCTGTGCGCCGACATCAGGCGTATCCGGGCCGACCTGCTGATCTGCGTCGACCATGAAGGCGGCCGCGTACAGCGCTTCAAGACCGGGGGATTCACTCATCTGCCGCCCATGCGCGCCCTGGGGACGTTGTGGTTACGCGATCAGCTGGGCGCCACCAACGCCGCCACCGCCTGCGGCCAGGTGCTGGCCAGCGAGCTGCGGGCCTGCGGCGTGGATTTCAGCTTCACCCCGGTGCTGGACCTGGACTACGGCGAGAGCGGCGTGATCGGCGACCGTGCCTTCGGTCGCGACCCGCGTGTCGTCACACTGCTGGCCAAGAGCCTGATGCACGGCCTGCGCTTGGCGGGTTTGGCCAGCTGCGGCAAGCATTTTCCCGGCCACGGTTACGTCAAGGCCGATTCACACACCGAGATCCCGGTGGACAGACGCACTCTCAAGGCCATCCTGGCCGACGATGCCGCGCCCTATGGCTGGCTCAGCACGTCACTCGACAGCGTGATGCCGGCCCACGTGATCTACCCCAAGGTCGATGCACGGCCGGCGGGTTTCTCCGGAAAGTGGCTGGGCGATATTCTGCGCGGTCGCCTGCGTTTCCAGGGGGCCGTTTTCAGCGATGACCTCAGCATGGCGGGCGCCCGCATGATCGACGGCCGCCAGGTCGGCTACACCGAGGCCGCCGTGACAGCGCTGAACGCCGGCTGCGACATGGTGCTGCTGTGCAACCAGTCGCTCGATGGCGGGCGGGCGGTGGACGAACTGATTGCCGGCATGACCGAGGCGCAGATCAAGGGCCAGTGGCAACCCGACGAGGCGGGGGAAGCCCGTCGCCTGGCACTGCTGCCGCAGACACCGGCGCCCGACTGGGATGAACTCATGGTCAGCCCGGCCTACATGCACGCGCTGGACCTGATCCCCTGAGTCCCGGTCGATATTCCGTGCGTCACGAAACCGAAATACAAGGGTCATAGACTTTCCCGGCACTCATGGCAGATCATGGTTGACCTGCGGTATCGGGGAGTTTGGATGATGAGTCTGAAGTTGACGCTGGTTCAGCGGATCGGGATGACCATTGCGTTACTGGTCGGCGTGTTTTTAGTGGTGGGCGCTTTCACGGCCTGGTCCGTAAAAGGCATCCAGGCTCAGACCCACCAGACCGTGGGAACGGATCTGGCCCAACTGGTGCGCATGGCTGCGGTCCAGGAAAACCTGTTGAAGCTGCGCCGCGCCGAAAAGGATATTTCCATCGATCTGCTGATGAAGATGGAGCGGGTCCCACAGCGCATCGCCGAGTGGAAGCAGCATGGTGAAGCGGTGACGGCTCAACTGCTCGCCGCCATAGAGGCCGAGCGCGATCCGGTCCTGACGCAGATGCTCTTGGAGGGCCGGGCGCGTCAGGACACTTACATCGCTCAGGTCGGTCGCGCCATCGCCAGGATAGAGCGGCACGAAATCCTCGATCAGGCGACCTTCGAAGAGGAGATCCAGCAGCCCGTGCTGTCTGCCCTGGCGGCCGAAGCCCGGATCAGCCAGGCGATCGAGCAGAACCGCCGACTGACCGAGGCCGGCGGGGAAAGGGTGAATGCGGCCGTTCATCAACTGACCTGGCTGTTGGGGCTGGGCCTGGCATTCGCCGTGCTCAGCGGCCTGGCGCTGGGTGGCGTCCTGCTGGCGCGGATCCGCCAGCCGCTGGCCCAGCTGACCGAAGGCATCACGCGCGTCAAATCGGGCGATCTGTCACGCGCGGTGCAGGTTCGTTCCGAGGACGAGCTGGGCCGCATGTCGCAGGATTTCAATGGCATGGTCGATGCCTTGCAGGCAATGGTGCTGGATGTCCGGCTGGCCGCCGACAGCATCACGGAGGCCAGCGCGCAGATCGCCAGCGGCAACCTGGACCTGAGCACGCGCACCGAACAGGCGGCGGCCAGCTTGCAGCAGGCGGCCGCTTCGCTCGATGCCCTGACCGCCACGGTGCGCACGATGGCCGAGTCGGCGCGATCTGCCAGCCACATGGCCAGTGCCGCAGCCAGCTCCGCCGGACAGGGTGGCGAGCTGGTCCAGCAGGTCGTGCACAGCATGCAGGGCATCCAGGCCTCCAGCAGCCGGATTGCCGATATCACGGCGGTGATCGACAGCATCGCATTCCAGACCAACATCCTGGCGCTCAATGCGGCCGTGGAAGCGGCACGGGCCGGCGAGCAGGGTCGTGGATTTGCCGTGGTGGCCGGTGAGGTGCGCCTGCTGGCGCAGCGTTCGGCAGAGGCGGCACGCGAGATCAGGGGACTGATCGAGGCCAGTCGCGCCGAAGTGGCTGCGGGATCCCGGCAGGTCGAGGACGCCGGCCGGGCCATGGCGCAGATCGTGCAGCAGGTGGCCGAGGTGAGCCGCATGATCCAGGCCATCACGCAGGATGCCAGTGTGCAGTCGAGCGAGATCGGCGGTGTCAACCAGTCCATGGGCCAGCTCGAACAGATGACCCAGCAGAACGCAGCCCTGGTCGAGCAGGCGGCCGCGGCTTCTGCCAGCCTCCAGGATCAGGCCGATCGTATGGCCGGGGCGATGCGCCGTTTCGTCGTGAACCGGGAGAGCCAGCACTTGCTGCTGACGGTGTGATGTGGATCGCCGCGCATGGGGCGGCAACACAACTTGGCCTGTATCAGGCGTTGCCCGGCTGATCTGGCCAGTCCAGGCGCCCGCTGGCCTCGGCGTAGGTGAGATACAGGCGCAGATCGAATTCGATCTGGTGGTAGTCCGGCTCCATGTGCGTGCACAGCTGGTAGAAGGCCTTGTCATGGGCCTGGACCTTCAGATGGGCCAGTTCATGCACCGCAATCATCTTCAGGAATTCGAGAGGAACGTCCCGGAACAGGGTGGCGATGCGGATCTCGCGTTTCGCTTTCAGCCTGCGGCCTTGCACGCGCGAGATGCTGGTGTGCGTGCCCAGCGCGTGCTGGATCACGTGCAGCTTGTTGTCGAAGCAGACTTTGTTCAAGGGTTCGGCGCTGCGCAGGAACTCCGCCTTGAGGTCCTGCACGTAATCGAACAGGGCACGGTCGGTGCGGATGCCGTGCCGGCGCTGGTACTTGCCCAGCAGCAGCTCCCCCAGACGGCCCTGGGTGAGCAGTTGCCGGACCTGGCTCTGAATCTGCTGCGGATAGCCCGACAGATATTTCAAGTTGACTGTCGGTGCGGAACCGGCTCAACCTTCGCGGCGCAGCGCCGGGAAGAGGATCACGTCGCGGATGCTGGGGCTGTCGGTCAGCAGCATCATCAGGCGGTCGATGCCGATGCCGCAGCCGCCCGTGGGCGGCATGCCGTATTCGAGCGCCCGCACGAAGTCGTGGTCGAAGAACATGGCCTCGTCGTCGCCGCTGTCCTTGGCGGCCACCTGGCTCTGGAAGCGGGCGGCCTGCTCTTCGGCGTCGTTCAGCTCGGAGAAGCCGTTGCCGAACTCGCGGCCGGTGATGTAGAGCTCGAAGCGCTCGGTCACGTCCGGTCGCGTGTCGCTGGCGCGCGCCAAGGGCGAGATTTCCACCGGATGTTCGCAGATGAAAGTAGGCTGCCAGAGCTTTTCTTCCACTGTTTCCTCGAAGTACAGCACCTGCAGCGATGAGAGCGAGCGGGTTGAGAGCTTGTGCTTTTCCTCGCTCATGCCGAGTTTGCGCAGAGCCTTGATCAGCCAGTCGCTGTCGTCGACATAGGCGCTGCCGGCCTCGCTGTGACGGATGATGGCCTCGCGGATGGTCAGGCGCTCGAAGGGCTGGGCCAGGTTCACCGGCTTGCCGCCATAGCTCAGTTGCAGCGTCCCGGTGGCCTGCTGGGCGGCATGGCGCACCAGGCCTTCCGTGAAGGTCATGAGATCCTGGTAGTCCCAGTAGGCCGCATAGAACTCCATCATCGTGAACTCGGGGTTGTGGCGTACCGAGATGCCTTCGTTGCGAAAGTTGCGATTGATCTCGAACACGCGCTCGAAGCCGCCCACGATCAGGCGCTTGAGGTAGAGCTCGGGCGCGATGCGCAGGAACATCTCCTGGTCCAGTGCATTGTGGTGCGTGACAAAAGGCTTGGCATTGGCGCCGCCGGGGATCGGGTGCAGCATGGGCGTCTCGACTTCGAGGAAGTTGTGCGTGACCATGAACTCGCGGATCGAGCTCACGGCCTTGCTGCGCGCCACAAAACGCTTGCGCGCTTCTTCGTCGGTCATCAGGTCGACATAACGCTGGCGGTACTTGACCTCCTGGTCGGCCACGCCGTGGAACTTGTCGGGCATGGGGCGCAGGCTCTTGGTCAGCAGGCGCACGCTGCTGGCCTGGACGGAGAGCTCGCCGGTCTTGGTCTTGAAGACCAGGCCTTCGGCAGCCACGATGTCGCCCAGGTCCCAGTGTTTGAAGGCCTCGTAAGCCTCCTCGCCGATCTCGTCACGCTTGACGTAGATCTGGATGCGGCCGCTGCTGTCCTGCAGGGTGGCGAAGCTGGCCTTGCCCATGACGCGTTTGAGCATCATGCGGCCGGCCACGCTGGCGCGGCTGGCCTGCTCCTGCAGGCCCTCGGGGGTCTGGCCGGCGTGGGCGGCAAAGAGGTCGGCGGCCCGGTCGGCGGGCTTGAAGTCGTTGGGGAAGGCCGGTCCCTTGCCCTCGGCCTGCTGCTGGCGGATGGCCTTGAGCTTCTCGCGCCGCTCGGCGATGAGCTGATTTTCGTCCTGGGCGGGGGCAGCGGTGTGTTGTTCTGACATGAGAGAGCCGGGTTGGAGGTGGCCCTGAGAGAGGGCCAGAACCCGCTATTTTAATGACGCTATGATTTGGCCAACTTTCCACCCAGAACCCCATGCTGTTCCAGATCTTTTCCCTGCTGCTCGAAGTGGTCGCCGGCGTGCTCGGCGGGGCCTGCCTGCTGCGCCTGTACATGCAACACCAGCGCATCCCCACGTCGGCGCGTTCGGGCAACCCGCTGGGCCGTTTTGTCTTTGCTCTGACCGACTGGCTGGTGCTGCCGCTGCGCCGATTCGTGCCGGCGGCCGGCCGCTGGGACCTGGCCAGCCTGGTGGCAGCCTGGCTGATCGAGTTGGCCATGTTTTCGCTGATCTGGGTCTTCACCAGCTTTGTGGCCAGTTATGTCTCGGTGCTGATCCTGGCCACCTTCGGCGTGCTGCGTCTCGTGATTTCGGGCCTGACGGGCCTGGTGATCGTCTATGCGGTCCTGTCCTGGGTGCAGTCCCATACGGTGCTGTCCGACATCATCGAGCGCCTGGTGGCGCCCTTTCTGGCGCCGATCCGCCGCTTCGTGCCGCTGGTGGGCGGGGTGGACCTGTCGCCTCTGGTGCTGCTGGTCTTGCTGCAGGTGGCGGCCATCGTGCTGAATCACCTGCAGGGACTGGCGCTGTTGTAAAGAAAAAGCCGGCGCGAGGCCGGCTTGGGTAAGGCAGAAGCGGCCGCGTGTGTCAGATCACGGCATCGGCCGGCTGGCGCTGCAGCATGGCCAGGGTGTTGGCCACGGTCTTGCGCAGTTCACGGCGGTCGCAGATGAAATCCACGGCGCCCTTTTCCTGCAGGAACTCGGCGCGCTGGAAGCCCTCGGGCAGCTTCACGCGCACGGTGGATTCGATCACGCGGGGACCGGCAAAGCCGATCAGGGCCTTGGGCTCGGCGATCACCACGTCACCCAGGAAAGCGAAACCGGCGCTCACGCCGCCCATGGTGGGGTCGGTCAGCACGCTGATGTAGGGCAGTTTCTTCTTGGCCAGGCGTGTCAGGGCGGCGTTGGTCTTGGCCATCTGCATGAGCGAGAGCAGGCCCTCCTGCATGCGGGCGCCACCGGTGGCGGTGAAGCACAGGAAAGGCACTTTCTGCTCGATGGCGGTCTCGACGCCGCGCACGAAACGCTCGCCGACGACCGAGCCCATGGAGCCGCCCATGAAGCCGAATTCGAAGCAGGCCGCGACCAGGCTGATGCCGTGCACGGCGCCGCCCATGACCACGAGGGCGTCGGTCTCGCCGGTGGCTTCGAGGGCCTCTTTCAGGCGTTCGGGATACTTGCGACTGTCCTTGAACTTCAGGGCGTCGACCGGCAGCACTTCCTGGCCGACTTCAAAGCGGCCCTCGTTGTCCAGGAAGAGGTTGAGGCGCGTGCGCGCATCGATGCGATGGTGGTGGCTGCAGGTCGGGCAGACGTTCTGGTTCTGCTCCAGATCGGTCTTGTAGAGCACGGACTCGCAGCTCGGGCATTTGATCCACAGACCCTCGGGCACGCTGCGGCGGTCGGCCGGGTCGGTGTGCTGGATTTTCGGGGGCAGAAGTTTTTCGAGCCAACTCATGGGATGCTTCCTTTAATTGGGGTCAGATTCCAACGACGGTCAGGCGCAAGACCGGGATTATGAATCCAAAGCCTGGCGAATTTCCCGCAGGAAATCCGAGGCTACGGTAACGACCTGTGCCCGCGGCAGCGGGTCGATCAGCTGGATGATGCGGCTGCCGATCACCACGGCGTCGGCCACCCGGCCCACGGCCTTGGCGCTGGCCGCGTCACGGATGCCGAAACCCACGCCCACCGGCACCTTCACGTGCTGGCGGATGCGCGGCAGCATGGCTTCCACCGCGCCGGTATCCAGCGTGCCGGCGCCGGTCACGCCCTTGAGAGAGACGTAGTACACATAGCCGCTGGCCACACGGGCCACCTGGGCCATGCGCTCGTCCGTGCTGGTGGGCGCCAGCAGGAAAATCAGGTCCAGGCCGTGCGTTTTCAGCGCAGCAGCGAAACCCTCGCACTCTTCGGGCGGGTAGTCCACCACCAGCACGCCGTCGACCCCGGCCGCGGAGGCATCGCGCGCGAAGGCATCGGGGCCGCTGGCCTGGTGCAACTGGTCATAACGCTCGATCGGATTGGCGTAGCCCATCAGCACGACGGGGGTGCTGCTGTTTTTTTGCCGGAAGACGCGCACCATCTCCAGCACCTGGCGCAGGCCGATGCCGGCGGCCAGGGCCTTGTCACCTGCCGCCTGGATGACCGGGCCGTCGGCGCTGGGGTCGGAGAAGGGCACGCCCAGTTCGATCACATCGGATCCTGCGGCCACCATGCCGTGCATGAGCTCGGGCGTGATGTCCGGATAGGGATAGCCGGCCGTGATGAAGGGGATCAGGGCCTTGCGCTTGCTGGTCTGCAGCGCGGCGAAAGTGGAGGCGATGCGGCTCATTTCTTCAACTCGATCTTCTGTTCGGCCATGCCACCTTTGACGGCCTGGCCCTTGCAACTGGGGCGGCAGTAGAAGTCGGCCTGGCTCAGGTCGGCCACGGTGCCGATATCCTTGTCGCCCCGGCCCGAGAGGTTGAGCAGGATGGACTGGTCGGGCCGCATGGTTTTGGCCAGCTTGATGGCATAGGCCACCGCATGGCTCGATTCCAGGGCGGGGATGATGCCTTCGGTGCGGCAGAGGTAGTGGAAGGCGGCCAGGGCCTCGGTGTCGGTGATGCCCACGTACTCGGCGCGGCCGATGTCCTTCAGGTAGGCGTGCTCGGGACCAACGCCGGGGTAGTCCAGACCGGCGCTGATGCTGTGCGTCTCGGTGACCTGGCCGTCCTCGTTTTGCAGCACGTAGGTTCGGTTGCCGTGCAGCACGCCCGGGCTGCCACGCTGCAGCGAGGCCGAGTGCTTGCCGCTGTCCATGCCTTCGCCAGCCGCTTCCACGCCGATCAGGCGCGTCTGCTCGTGCTGGATGTAGGGGTGGAAGATGCCCATGGCGTTGCTGCCGCCACCGACGCAGGCCACCACCGCATCAGGTTGTGCGGACTTGCAGCCCGTGCGCTGCAGCATCTCGGGCATCTGCACCAGGCATTCCTCGCCGATCACGCTCTGGAAGTCGCGCACCATCATGGGATAGGGGTGCGGGCCGGCCACGGTGCCGATGATGTAGAAGGTGTTGTCCACGTTGGCGACCCAGTCGCGCATGGCCTCGTTGAGCGCATCCTTCAGTGTCTTGCTGCCGGATTCGACCGGCACCACGGTGGCGCCCAGCAGCTTCATGCGGTAGACGTTGGGGCTCTGGCGCTTGACGTCCTCCGAGCCCATGTAGACCACGCATTCCAGGCCGTAGCGCGCGCAGATGGTGGCCGTGGCCACGCCGTGCTGGCCGGCGCCGGTCTCGGCAATGATGCGCGTCTTGCCCATGCGTTTGGCGAGCATGGCCTGGCCGATGGTGTTGTTGATCTTGTGGGCGCCGGTGTGGTTGAGGTCTTCGCGCTTGAGGAAGATCTGGGCGCCACCCTGCTCGCGGCTCATGCGCGCGGCATGGTAGACCGGCGAGGGGCGGCCGACGAAGTGCGCCAGCTCGTACTTGAACTCGGCCATGAAGGCCGGTTCGTGCTGGTACCGGGCGTAGGCCTCGCGCAACTGGTTGATGGCGTGGGTCAGGGTTTCACTGACGAAGCTGCCGCCATAGATACCGAAATGACCCTTGGGGTCGGGCTGGTGGTATTCAAACATGTGGGACTAACCTGCAATGGGTTTGTCGGCGGCACGCACGGCCGCGACAAACTGGTGGATCTTGTCGGCGCTCTTGATGCCCTTGGAGGCTTCGACGCCGGAGCTCACATCGACGGCCAGCGACTTACAGCGCGGGCGCAGCTGCGTGATGCCATCGGCCACGTTTGCAGGCGTGAGTCCACCACTCAAGACGAGGTGAGCGTCGACGCTTGGAGGAAGAAGTGACCAATCGAATGCCTTGCCGCCGCCCCCGAACCCCTCGACATCGGCGTCGAGCAGGATGGCCTGGGCGGCCGAGTAATCCAGCGCGTATTTTACGAGGTCGAAGCCCCGGCCGGCTTCCCCCACCGGAATGCGGGCGGCGCGCAGGAAAGGGCGGGTGCCGGCAGCTGCCAGGCACTGGGCCGGCGTCTCGTCGCCATGGAACTGCAGGGTGGCGGTCGGGGCGAGGTCACAGGCGGCCCGGATGGCCTGCGGGCTGGCGTTGACGACCAGCAGCACCGGCGTCACGAAGGGGGGCAGGCGGCGGGCCAGCTCGGCAGCGCGCTGGGGCGTGACGAAACGGGGGCTCTTCCCGTAAAGCACAAACCCCACGGCGTCAGCCCCGGCGGTCACGGCCGCGTCCACGTCCATTTCGCGCGTCAGGCCGCAGATCTTGATCCGGGTGCGGGGAACCCCCAATCCGCCGCCGGGCCGTCCCAAGGCGGATTGCGCCCCTTCGGGGGGCAGCACAGCAGACACAGTCGCAAGCGTGGGGGCCTTTTCAGTCATGGCAACCAATCATACGCAGGGGTGTGCTCGGGCAGGCCCCAGCGGGCTTCGTAGCGCGGGCCCAGGAAGTACAAGCCGTCAGGCGCGAAGGTGGGGGCGGCGGCATCGCGGCTGCGCGCGGCCAGTACCTCGGCCATCCACCCCGGGGGCTGTTTGCCCTGGCCGATGACGATGAGGCAGCCCATGAGGTTGCGGATCATGTGATGCAGGAAGGCGCTGGCCTCGAACTCGAAGCGCCAGTAGGCGCCGCGCCGCT
>JAGWTL010000031.1 GCA_028869035.1 Burkholderiales bacterium
CCTGAACGACCAGGGCCAGGCCGCTTCCAAGATGGAAGCCCCGGACACCGTGTTCGGTCGTGAATACAACGAAGCGCTGGTGCACCAGATCGTGGTGGCCTTCCAGGCCAATGCCCGCCAGGGCACCCGTGCCCAGAAGGACCGCGAACAGGTCAAGCACTCGACCAAGAAGCCGTTCAAGCAGAAGGGCACCGGCCGCGCTCGCGCTGGCATGACCTCCTCCCCGCTGTGGCGCGGGGGTGGTCGTATTTTCCCGAACATGCCGGACGAGAACTTCACCCAGAAGATCAACAAGAAGATGTACCGCGCCGGTATGGCTTCGATCTTCTCGCAGCTGGCCCGCGAAGGCCGCCTGGCCGTGGTCGAGTCCCTCAAGGTGGATTCGCCCAAGACCAAGCAGCTGGCTGACAAGTTCAAGGCCATGAAGCTGGACTCCGTGCTTGTCATCGCCGACCAGGTCGACGAAAACCTGTACCTGGCCTCGCGCAATCTGACCAATGTGCTGGTGGTCGAGCCGCGTTACGCCGATCCGCTGTCGCTGGTGCACTACCGCAAGGTGCTGGTCACCAAGGCGGCCATGGACCAACTCAAGGAGATGTTCGCATGAGCACCGCCAAGTTTGAAGAAGGTCGTCTGATGCAGGTGCTCGTCGCTCCCATCGTGTCCGAGAAGGCCACCATGGTTGCCGAGAAGAGCAATGCAGTGACGTTCAAGGTGCTGCAGGACGCGACCAAGCCTGAAATCAAGGCCGCCGTGGAACTGATGTTCAAGGTTGAGGTCAAGGGCGTGTCTGTGGTGAATACCAAGGGCAAGACCAAGCGCTATGGCAAGTCCGTCGGTCGTCGCGACAATGTTCGCAAGGCCTACGTGACGCTCAAGCCGGGTCAAGAGCTGAACCTGTCCGGGGAGGCTGCGTAATCATGGCTGTCATCAAAATGAAACCGACTTCGCCGGGCCGTCGTGGCGTGGTGAAGATCTCGCGTGACCACCTGTACAAGGGTGAGGCCTACGCTCCCCTGCTCGAGCCCCAGTTCCAGCAGGCCGGTCGTAACAACAACGGCCACATCACCACCCGTCACAAGGGCGGTGGCCACAAGCACCACTACCGCGTGGTCGACTTCAAGCGTAACAAGGACGGTATCCCCGCCAAGGTCGAGCGCATCGAGTACGACCCGAACCGTTCGGCCCACATCGCTCTGGTGTGTTATGCCGACGGCGAGCGTCGTTACATCATTGCGCCGCGTGGCCTGGAAGTGGGCGCCACCATCGTGAACGGCGCTGAAGCGCCGATCCGCGTGGGCAATGCCTTGCCGATCCGCAACATCCCGGTGGGCTCGATCATTCATTGCATCGAGCTGCAGGCTGGCAAGGGTGCCCAGGTGGTTCGTTCCGCCGGTGCTTCCGCCACGCTGCTGGCCCGTGAAGGCACTTACGCCCAGGTGCGCATGCGCTCGGGCGAGGTGCGCAAGATCCATATCGAATGCCGCGCCACCATCGGCCAGGTCGCCAACGAAGAACACAGTCTGCGCCAGCTCGGCAAGGCCGGTGTCAAGCGCTGGATGGGTATTCGTCCGACCGTTCGCGGTGTGGTCATGAACCCGGTCGACCATCCGCACGGCGGCGGCGAAGGCAAGACCGGCGAAGGTCGCCACCCTGTCGATCCGTGGGGCAATCTGACCAAGGGTTACCGTACCCGCAACAACAAGCGCACGCAGGTCATGATCGTGTCGCGTCGCAAGAAGTAAGGGGAACGCACAATGACACGCTCTCTGAAAAAAGGTCCCTTTGTGGACCATCACCTGGTGGCCAAGGTTGACAAGGCCGTCGCCACCAAGGACAAGAAGCCGATCAAGACCTGGTCGCGTCGCTCCATGGTTCTGCCCGATTTCATCGGCCTGACCATCGCCGTGCACAACGGCAAGCAACACGTGCCGGTCTATATCACTGACCAAATGGTGGGCCATAAGCTGGGTGAGTTCGCGCTGACCCGCACCTTCAAGGGCCACCCCGCGGACAAAAAAGTCCAGAAGAAATAAGGGAATTGAACATGGAAACACGTGCAACCCTTCGTGGTGTCCGCCTCTCGGTGGACAAGGGCCGTCTGGTCGCGGATCTGATCCGTGGCAAGAAGGTCGACCAGGCCCTGAACATCCTGCAGTTCACGCAGAAAAAAGCTGCCGTGATCATCAAGAAGGTTCTGGAGTCCGCCATTGCCAACGCCGAGCACAACGACGGCGCCGATATCGACGAACTGAAGGTCAAGACCATCTACGTCGAACAAGGCACCACGCTCAAGCGTTTCACTGCCCGTGCCAAGGGCCGCGGCAACCGTATCAGCAAGCCCACGTGCCATGTGTACGTGACGGTCGGCAACTAAAGAGGTCAGAAGGATATGGGACAAAAAATCAACCCGACCGGCTTCCGCCTCGCCGTCAGCCGTAACTGGGCCTCGCGCTGGTACGCCAGCAACCGTGACTTCGCCGGCATGCTGGCCGAAGACATCAAGGTGCGCGAGTACCTGAAGGCCAAGCTGAAGAACGCCTCCGTTTCGCGCGTGCTGATCGAGCGCCCCGCCAAGAACGCCCGCATCACGATCTTCTCGGCGCGTCCGGGCGTCGTGATCGGCAAGAAGGGCGAGGACATCGAAAACCTCAAGCGCGACCTGGGCAAGCAGCTGGGCGTGCCGGTGGCCGTCAACATCGAGGAAGTGCGCAAGCCCGAAATCGATGCCAAGCTGATCGCCGACAGCATCACCCAGCAGCTCGAGAAGCGGATCATGTTCCGCCGCGCCATGAAGCGCGCCATGCAAAACGCCATGCGTCTGGGTGCCCTGGGCATCAAGATCATGTCGGCTGGCCGTCTGAATGGCATCGAGATCGCCCGTACCGAGTGGTATCGCGAAGGCCGTGTGCCGCTGCACACCCTGCGCGCCGACATCGACTACGGCACCTCGGAAGCCAAGACCACCTACGGCGTCATCGGCGTCAAGGTCTGGGTCTACAAGGGTGACACCCTGGGCCGCAACGATCTGCCCGCAGCCGTTGAGCCGCGTGCCGAGGAAGAGCGCCGCCCGCGTGGCCCGCGTCGTGATGGCCGTCCTGCCGGTGACCGTCCCGCGGCTCCCCGCGGTGCCCGTCGCCCGGCCGGTTCCGCCGCCGCGCCTGCCGACGGCAGCGACAAACCCGCAGAGGCCACTGGTGCCGATGCCCCGAAAACCGCCGTTAAGCGCGTCCGCAAAGTCGCCGCGCCAGCTGCAGCAGCTGACGGCGCCAAAGGAGAATAAAGATGCTGCAACCTGCACGTAGAAAATACCGCAAGGAGCAAAAAGGCCGTAACACCGGTATTGCCACTCGTGGCAGTTCCGTGGCCTTTGGCGACTTCGGTCTCAAATGTACCGACCGCGGCCGTCTGACGGCCCGTCAGATCGAGGCGGCACGTCGTGCCATCTCCCGTCACGTCAAGCGTGGCGGCCGCATCTGGATCCGTGTGTTCCCGGACAAGCCGATCTCCCAGAAGCCCGCTGAGGTGCGTATGGGTAACGGCAAGGGTAACCCGGAGTACTACGTGGCTGAAATCCAGCCCGGCAAGATCGTGTTCGAGATCGTCGGTGTGCCCGAAGAGTTGGCCCGTGAAGCGTTCAAGCTGGCTGCCGCCAAGCTGCCGCTGCGCACCACCTTCGTCAGCCGCATGATCGGCCAGTAATCAGGAGAATGAAGAAATGAAAGCTGCTGAACTGCGCCAGAAAGACGTTGCCGGCCTGCAAGCCGAGGTCAAAGAGCTGCAAAAAGCCCACTTTGGTCTGCGCATGCAAAAAGCCACGCAACAACTGAACAACACGGCCACGCTGGGCAACACCCGCCGTGATATCGCCCGCGCCAAGACCATCCTTGCTGAAAAGCAAGCCGCCAAATAAGGAGCACTGAATGACGGAAGCTAAAAAATCCCTCAAGCGCACCTTGGTTGGCAAGGTCGTCAGCGACAAGCGAGCGAAGACCGTGACCGTGCTGGTCGAGCGTCGTGTGATGCACGAACTCTACGGCAAGATCGTGGCCAAGTCGAGCAAGTACCACGCCCATGACGAAAAGGGTGAGTACAAGCTGGGCGACGTGATCGAAATTACCGAAAGCAAGCCGATTTCCAAGACCAAGAACTGGGTTGCCACCCGCCTGGTCGAAAAGGCTGCAGCGGTCTAAGCTCATTGCAGCGCCTGCTGCAGGACACCCCGAAACGGCTCACAATGCGTGAGCCGTTTTTTTATCCCTAGCCAATCTATCGAGGAGTAAAACATGATCAAAGTCGGTGATACCCTGCCGGGCGCAACGCTGATGGAATATTCCGAAGTCGAAGGCAATGGCTGCAGCATCGGCCCCAACCCGGTCGACGTGAGCAAGACCGTGGCCGGAAAGACCATCGCCATCTTTGGCCTGCCGGGCGCCTTCACCCCGACCTGCTCGGCAAAGCATGTGCCGGGTTATGTCGAGAAATTCAATGAGTTCAAGGCTGCCGGCGTGGATGAGATCTGGTGCGTCAGCGTGAACGATGCCTTCGTTATGGGCGCCTGGGCACGCGACCAGAAGTCCGCCGGCAAGGTGCGCATGCTGGCCGATGGGAGCGCTGAATTCGCTCAGGCCACCGGCCTGACGCTGGACCTGAGCAAGCGTGGCATGGGGCTGCGCAGCAACCGCTATTCCATGCTGGTCAAGAACGGCAAGGTGGCCAGCCTGAACATCGAAGGCCCGGGCAAGTTCGAAGTCAGCGACGCGGCGACCTTGCTGGCCCAGGCCAAGGGCTGATCCACAGTCTGCTTCTTCAGGCATCCCTGCCGGGCGAAGGCCACCGCAATCATGCGGTGGCCTTTCTGTTTCTGGCCTTCAGCGCAGCGAGTCGCCGAGTGCGGCCTTCAGATAGTGGGCGCCGGCTACAGGGCCGTGGTAGTACGGCGAGACCTCCTCAAAACCCAGGTCTTCGTAAAGCCCGCGCGCGGTTTCCATCTCGTCCAGGGTGTCGAGCAGGACATGGTCGTAGGCATACAGGCGGGCTGTGTCCAGGATGGTCTCGGCAAGCTGGCGGCCCAGGCCCAGGCCGCGAAATGCAGGACGCACGTAAAGGCGCTTCATCTCGCAGGCGTTGGGATAATCCGTCTTGTCCAGAGGACGCAAGGCACAACAGCCGGCCACTCGGCCATCGACCGTAGCCAGCAGCAGGGCGCCGCGCGGCGTGGCATAGTCGCCGGGCAGGGTTTCGAGTTCCTGTTCAAAACCCTGGAAGCACAGATCGATACTGAGGCTGGCGGCGTACTCGCGGAAGATCTCGCGCACCGCGTCGAATTCGGCGGGTTGCCGCGGCGTCAGGATCGTGATGGCGGGCAAGGTCACGGCAAGGATGAATCAACTTATGGAAAACAAGTTTAGCGTGAGGCAAAGGCAAATTTCATGGGAGGGCCTGCAACATGCCCTGGCGCTGGGTTTGCTTGGCGGGCTGCTGGCCGGTTGCCAGACGGTGCAGACTACGGGGGCGGGTCAGGTCGGCGTGACGCGCAACCAGTACATGGGTGTGAGCGCCGCCGAGGTGGACGCCGCGTCTGCGCAGTCCTATCGCAAGATGCTGCAGGAAGCCGAGGGCAAGAAGCAGCTCGACCGCGACCCGTCCATGGTTGCACGTGTGCAGGGCATCGCCAAGAGGCTGATCGTCCAGACGGTGCATTTCCGGACCGATGCACCGGGCTGGAAATGGGAGACCCATGTTTTTCAGAACGAAGAGATCAATGCCTTCTGCATGGCTGGCGGCAAGATCGGTGTCTACAGCGGTCTGATCGAGAAACTGAAGATCACCGACGATGAACTGGCCGCCGTGATGGGGCACGAGATCGCCCATGCGCTGCGCGAGCATGTGCGCGAGCAGGTGTCACGGCAACAGGCAGCGCGCTTGCCTGGGCTGGTCGTGGCCATCGTGACCGGCAACCAGGCCCTGGCCGACCTGGGCGACACCTTGACGCAGGTAAGCTTCACCTTGCCGCGCAGCCGTGAGGCCGAAAGCGAGGCCGACCAGATTGGCGTTGAGCTGGCGGCACGGGCCGGCTATGACCCGCGCGCTGCCATCAGCCTGTGGCAGAAGATGAACCAGCTCGGCGGGGGGCGGCCTCCCGAATTCATGAGCACCCATCCATCGCCCGATTCACGTCAGCAGGATCTGGCGCGGATCAGCGCGCTAGTCATGCCCTTGTACGAGCAGAGTCGGCCGAAGCGCTGACACGCTTCAGGGCGCTGTCAGCGACAGCAGCAGCGCGACGGCCCCAGCGCTGAGCGCAAGCAGCACGGCGGCGAGCAGGCGGCTGCGGGCGTCGTCACGCGAGGAGGGGGCGGCGTGCGCCAGCTCCTTGTAGCCCGTGACCATGGGCCGCACCAGGTTCCGTCGCTTGCGCCAGAGGTAGTAGAGGATGGCCAGGATGTGCAGGATCACGAGAACGATCAGTACGCGCTTGCCCACTTCGCGGTGGTACCAGCTGGCCATGCTGACGATCTTGCCGGAGGCCAGATGCGTCAGGGGGCCACTGGCGGCGATCTCGTCGTCGCTGAAAAGTCCGGTGCCCGCCTGGGCCAGCAGGAAAAACAGCAAGGCAAAGACCGAGAGTGCCCCGGTAGGGCTGTGCCCGACCGCATGCGCAGGATCGCCCTGGCCGCGCAGGTAGTGCCACAAGGTGACAGGTGAGTAGACAAAGGCGGCGAAGCGTGACCAGCGCCCGCCGCACAGTCCCCAGAGCAGGCGAAAGACCAGCAGCGTCAACGCGGCATAACCCAGGCGGAAATGCCATTCCATGTAACCGAGCTGGGCCGTGGTCACGAGGGCGATGACGCAGAGCGCCAGCAGCCAGTGGAAGAGGCGTGTGGGGAGATCCCAGATTCTGACGAGATGCGGCATGACGGGTCCTAGAATAGGATGCTCCAAAAGAAGTCGTTGCTTGGTATTTTCCCTGAGGCGAGGGAAGCCGTGCGAACTTTGGTGCAACCAGCGGCTCCCAAGTCAGGGAACCTCCCCGTTTACCAGCAAAGGAAGAACATGAAAACCATCGGTATCCTTGTCGCCGCAGCGGCGATCATCGGCCTCAGCGGCACGGCCTCCGCCCAGTTTGCCAAACCGGAAGACGCGATCAAATACCGCAAGAGTGCCTTGTTCGTGATGCAGCAGCACTACGCGCGGATCGGGGCCATGGCCAGCGGTCGTGCGCCTTTTGATGCCAAGGTGGCGGCTGAGAATGCTGCGATCGCCGAAGACATGTCGCGCCTGCCCTGGGCGGCCTTCGGCGAGGGCACGGACAAGGGGGATACCAAGGCCTTGCCGGAGATCTGGAAGGAGCAGGCCAAGTTCAAGGCGGCTGCAGAGAAGATGCAAAGCGAGATGAGCAAACTGGCCGCCGCTGCCAAGACCGGCAACCTGGACAGCATCAAGACGGCTTTCCAGTCCACCTCGGGCAGCTGCAAGGCCTGTCACGACGATTTCCGCGGCAAATGAGACACAGGGGATAGACCCTCACTTCGACGATCAGGGGCAGCCCAGGCTGCCCCTGGGCTTTTGGGGCCGGACGACAGATGGATCAGGTCTGGGCCAGCAACTCTTCGATCAGGCGGTGAAGCTCGGCAAAATCCGGCTCACCGATGTAGCGCTTGACGATCTCGCCGCGCTTGTCGACCAGGTAGGTGGTCGGGGTCAGGCTCACCTTCCCCCAGGCCGAAGCCACGGCTCCGGTGTTGTCGATGGCCACCTTGAAGGGCAGCTTGCGGGTCTGGCTGAAGTTGACGACGTAGCTGGGCGGGTCGTAGCTCATGGCCACAGCTACCGTGTCGAAGCCGCGGGCCTGGTATTTGTCGTAGGTGGCCATGATGCTGGGCATCTCGGCCACGCAGGTGGTGCAACTGGTGGCCCAGAAGTTCACCAGCACGACCCGGCCGCGGAAATCCGCGGTGCTTTGCCGGCTGCCGTCGAGCAGCACAAACGTGGAGGCCGGGGCCGGTCCGAAACCGGGTGAGCGCAAGAGCAACCAGCCGGCCAGCAGCACCGTGGCAGCTGCGGCAAGATAATAAAGGGCGCGTTTCATCGACAGGGGGTATCGCATGGACAGACGGAAGTTTAATTCGATTGGATGGCCTGTGCTGCTGGGAGTTCCCTGGCTGCCCTTGGGCCAGGCCCAGGCCCTGACACTGGAGGATCTGAGCCAGGGCGAGGCGGTTCGTGCCCTCAAGGTAGCATTGGAACGGGGTGCGCGCAGCGCCGTAGGCCAGCTCGGCCAACTCAACGGCTTTCTGGGCAACGAGAAAGTCCGGATTCCCTTACCCCGGCAGTTGCTGGACGCCGAGCAGATGCTGCGCACCTTCGGCCAGGGGGAGCGTCTGGACGAGCTGGTGACGACCATGAACCGCGCGGCCGAGGCCGCCGTGCCCATGGCGCAGGAGCTCATGCTGGGTGCGGTGCGCGGCATGACGGTGGCGGACGGCAAGAAGATCCTCGGAGGTGGTGACACCTCGGTAAGCACCTTCTTTGCGGAGAGGACGCGCCTGTCGCTGGGGCAGAAATTCCTGCCCGTGGTCACGCGCAGCACGGAGAAAGTCGGCCTGGCCGGCCAGTACAACCACATCGCTGGCAAGGCGGCCGATTTCGGCCTGTTGCGCCGCGAGGACGCGAGCATTGAACAATACGTCACCGGCAAAGCCCTGGACGGCCTTTACCTCGTGATCGGAGAGGAAGAACGCAAGATCCGGCGCGATCCGGTCGCCACGGGCAGTGCCTTGCTGGGCAAGGTCTTTGGCGCACTCAAGTAGTGCGCCAAAGACCTTCTGTCCGTATCGGCAAGGATAATCCCCGGATGCACCGATGTTTCCTGTTTCTGGGTCTTTGCGCCCAGCTGGCTGCCTGCAGCCCCTCCCTCAACTGGCGCGAAGTCCGGCCAGCCGGCGGCGATCTCCAAGCCATGCTGCCCTGCAAGCCCGACCAGGGCAGCCGGCGCCAGAGCTTGGCGGGCCGCGAGCTTGAAGTTCACATGCTGGGTTGCGAGGCCGGGGGCGCCCTGTACGCCGTATCCGTGGCCGATCTTGCAGACGGAGGGCAAGCCTTGGCCGTCCAGGTGCAATGGCAGGCCAATCTGCTGGGCAATATGCAGGCCGTCAGCGCATCGAACAGCGCCTGGACGTTGAAGGGCGCGAGTGCCACGCTGGCACCCGTGCGCCTGAGCGCGCAAGGGGTGGGGTCCGACGGCCGCCCGGTGGCGGCACAGGCCGTATGGTTCGTGCGCGGCACGCGCCTGTACCACGCCGTCGTCTACGCCGAACGCATCAGCACCGAGATGAGCGAACCCTTCTTCGGTGGTCTGGAGCTGCCATGAGCGTCCTGAGCCGCCGTGCGGCCGTGCTGGTGTTCCTGGCCTTCGCCTTCACCTATTTCTTCTCGGCCCTGATCCGCTCCATCACGGCCACGCTCTCTCCGCAGCTGACCCAGGAGTTCTCACTGCAGGCACGCGACCTCGGCTTGCTGGCCGGGGGCTACTTTCTCGGGTTTGCCGCCATGCAGCTGCCCCTGGGGCGCTGGCTGGACCGGCAGGGGCCGAAGACCGTCATCCTGGGTTTCCTGGCCGTGGCGGCGGCAGGGTGCTTGGCGTTTGCGCAGGCCACGAGCTTTGGCGGTCTGCTGCTGGCGCGGGTGCTCTGCGGGGTCGGTCTGGCCGCCTGCCTGATGGCGCCGCTGACCGGTTTCAGGCGCTGGCTGGATCCGGTCAGCCAGCTGCGGGCCAACTCCTGGATGCTCATGACGGGTTCCATGGGCATGGTGGCCTCGACGCTGCCGGTGCAGTGGTTGTTGCCGGTCTATGGCTGGCGACCGCTGTTCTGGGGGCTGGCGGCTCTGCTGCTGCTGTCGATGGTTGTCATCGCCTGGCAGGTGCCGCGCTGGCAAAAGGCGGCAGACGGCGCTGACGCAGGCAAAGCGGCGGGCAGTTATGCGGAGGTCTGGCGCCATCCCTATTTCCGTCGCCTTACCCCGCTGGGATTTTTCAATTACGGCGGCATGGTTGCCATCCAGACCCTGTGGGCCGTGCCCTGGATGATCCGGGTCGGCGGCTACACGCCCGTGCAGGCCGCGACCGGTCTGTTCTGGATCAATGTCACGATGCTGGTCGCCTTCTGGTCCTGGGGCCTGCTGATCCCGCGCCTGAGCCGGCGCGGTGTGCAGACCAGCCAGCTGATCACCTGGGGCACGCCGCTGAGTCTGCTCGCGCTGGCGGTCATCGTGGTCGCCGGTGAAGCGGCGGCGACGCATGCGGGTCTGCTGTGGGCCATGTTCTGCGTAAGCTCCACTTTTCTCTCGCTGGCGCAACCGGCCGTGGGCATGGCCTTCGCCGCCGAGCTGGCCGGGCGGGCTCTGTCGGCTTACAACCTGGTCATCTTTGCCGGCGTGTTCGTGGTGCAGTGGGGCATCGGCCTGCTGATCGATGCCTTTGTTGCGCAGGGCTGGGCGCAGGCGCAGGCTTTCCAGGGCGCGCTGGGCGTCTTCCTGCTGCTGAACCTGTTGTCCTACCTCTATTTCCTGATGGCGAAAAAGACATAATCAGGCCAGCATGAACAATGGCATCGTGATCATCGCCCACGCCCCGCTGGCCAGTGCGTTGCGCCAGTGCGTGGCCCACGTGTTTCCCGAGCGGGTGGGGGGCGTGGTGGCCGTGGATGTACTGCCGGATGCGCCGGTAGCCCTGAGCGTGGCGCAGGCGCGGCAGGCGATCGAAGTCCTGGGCCGGGCGCCCTTGTTGCTGCTGACCGATGTGCTGGGCGCCACGCCCAGCAATGTGGCGCGCCAGTTGCAGGAGGGACGCCAGGCACGGTTGCTGGCTGGCGCGAACCTGCCGATGGTGCTGCGTGCCGTGACCTACCAGCACGAACCGCTGGAAGAGTTGGTGGCACGTGCCCTGCAAGGCGGCGCCCAGGGTGTGCTGCAGGTGAAGGTGAGCGAAACGATTTGAACGATACGAAGCGGGAGCCCAAAGAATGATCAAGGCCAATGCCACCATCAGCAACAAGCTCGGGCTGCATGCCCGTGCTTCTGCCAAACTCACCAAGATGGCCGGCAGCTTCCCCTGCGAGGTCTGGCTGGCGCGCGGCGAGCGGCGCGTGAATGCCAAAAGCATCATGGGTGTGATGATGCTGGCAGCCGGTTTGGGCAGCGCGGTCGAGATCGAGGCCCAGGGCGAGCGTGCCCAGGAAGCCGTGGACGCGCTGCTCGCGCTGATCAACGACAAGTTCGGCGAAGGCGAGTGATATGACCCCCACAGTCGCCTGCTGCACGTGGCTCCCTGCAGATGGCGCCGCAAGACGCAGCCTCTCTTCCGCCTGTCCCGGCCTGCGCGGGCAGGCCGAGGGCCGCAGGCGTCAGCCCCGAGGGTGCCCTGTTTCGCCCTGGGACGGTCGGGCGGCGAAACCAGTAAGGTGGGCGGCATGACCTTCTCCATCCACGGACTCGCAGTCGCACGCGGCATCGCCATCGGGCGCGCTGTGCTGGTGGCCAGCAGCCGGGTGGACGTGGCGCATTACTTCATCGAGCCCGCCCAGGTGGAGCGCGAGATCGAGCGTGTGCGGCGCGGGCGCGACGCGGTGGTCGACGAGCTCCATCGTCTGCAGCAGACCATCTCGCAGCTGGGCCCCAAGGACGCACCGCATGAACTGAGGGCTCTGCTCGACGTGCACCTCATGCTGCTGCAGGACGAGGAGATGGTGGGCGGCGTCAAGCACTGGATCCGCGACCGGCTCTACAACGCCGAATGGGCGTTGACCACCCAGCTGGAGATGGTGGCGCGGCAGTTCGACGAGATGGAAGACGAGTATCTGCGCGAGCGCAAGGCCGACCTCGAACAGATCACCGAAAAGGTTCTGCGCGCCATGCTGGGCCAGACCACCTCCGGCCTGCCCGCGGGCATTGCCGCCACCCGCAAGACGTCCTCGGCGGAGTTGCAGCTGGAGGACACGGACACGCCGCTCGTGCTGATCGCGCACGAGATCTCACCTTCGGACATGCTGCAGTTCAAGCAGGGCCTGTTCGCAGGTTTTGTCACCGACGTCGGCGGCAAGACCTCGCACACCGCCATCGTGGCGCGCAGCATGGACATCCCGGCCGTGGTGGGCGCGCGCACGGCCAGCCAGCTGGTGCGCCAGGACGACTGGGTCATCATCGACGGTGATGCTGGCGTGGTGATCGTCGATCCTTCGCCCATCATCCTGGCCGAATACCAGTACAAACAGCGCCAGCTCGATCTGGAGCGCAGCCGCCTGGGGCGGCTGCTGGACACGCCGGCCGTCACGCTGGACGGCGAGAAGGTCGAGCTGCTGGCCAATATCGAGATGCCCGAAGACGCGCATGCCGCCATGAAGGCCGGCGCCGTCGGTGTCGGCCTGTTCCGCAGCGAATTCCTCTTCATGGGGCGCAACGGCCACCTGCCCGATGAGGAGGAGCAGTACCGGGCCTATTGCCATGCCGTCGAGGGCATGGGGGGGCTGCCGGTCACCATCCGTACCGTGGACATCGGCGCCGACAAACCGATGGACAGCACCGTCATCGAAGGCAACCACCTCAACCCGGCCCTCGGACTGCGCGCCATACGCTGGAGCCTGGCCGACCCCTCCATGTTCCTGACCCAGCTGCGCGCCATCCTGCGTGCTGCCGCGCACGGGCCGGTCAAGATGCTGATCCCCATGCTGGCGCATCTGAGCGAGATCCGTCAGACCGTGGCCCTGGTCGAACAGGCTCGGGCCGAGCTGCAGCGCGAGGGCCGCCCCTGCGGGCCGGTGCTGCTGGGCGCCATGATCGAAATCCCGGCGGCGGCGCTGACACTCAAGACCTTCCTCAAGCATTTCGATTACCTGTCGGTCGGCACCAACGACCTGATCCAGTACACCCTGGCGATCGATCGTGCCGACGAGTCGGTGGCGCATCTCTACGATCCCCTGCACCCCGCGGTCCTGCGACTGCTGGCCGACACGATTGCCGAATGCCGCGCGCAGGGCAAGGACGTCAGTGTCTGCGGCGAGATGGCCGGTGACGTGGCCATGACACGGCTGCTGCTCGGCCTGGGTCTGCGCAGTTTTTCCATGCATCCGGCCCAGATCCTGGCGGTCAAGCAGGAGGTGCTGCGCGCCGACACCAACCGCCTGCAGCCCTGGGCGCAGACGGTGCTGAACGCCGACGAGCCGTCGGCGGCCATGGGCTGCTGATCGGAGGAAAGGTCGGGCCGGCTTCAGCGCGCCAGGCTGGCGGCGTGGGCCTGCTGGTCGGCGTGGTAGCTGGAACGCACCATGGCGCCCACGGCGGCGTGAGTGAAGCCCATCTTGTAGGCCGCTTCCTCGAACATCCTGAAGGTGTCGGGGTGCACGTAGCGCTTGACAGGCAGGTGCGACGTCGACGGCGCGAGGTACTGGCCGATGGTCAACATCTCGATGCTGTGGGCGCGCATGTCGCGCATCACCTCGAGAATTTCCTCGTCGGTCTCGCCCAGGCCCACCATCAGGCCGCTCTTGGTCGGCACCTCGGGGAACAGGGCCTTGAACTTCTTGAGCAGGTTCAGTGAAAACTGGTAGTCGCTGCCGGGGCGGGCTTGCTTGTACAGGCGCGGCACGGTTTCCATATTGTGGTTCATCACGTCCGGCGGCGCGGCTTTGAGGATCTCCAGTGCGCGGTCGTCGCGGCCGCGGAAATCGGGCACCAGCACCTCGATCTGTGTTTGTGGCGAGAGTTCGCGTGTCTTGCGGATGCAGTCGACAAAGTGGCCGGCACCGCCGTCGCGCAGATCGTCACGGTCCACGCTGGTGATCACCACGTACTTGAGCTTGAGCGCGGCGATGGTCTTGGCCAGGTTTGCGGGCTCGTTGACGTCCAGCGGGTCGGGGCGGCCGTGGCCGACGTCGCAGAAGGGGCAGCGGCGCGTGCACTTGTCGCCCATGATCATGAAGGTGGCCGTGCCCTTGCCGAAGCATTCGCCGATATTGGGGCAGCTGGCTTCCTCGCAGACGGTGTGCAGCTTGTGCTCGCGCAGGATCTGCTTGATCTCGTAGAAGCGGGTCGTCGGCGAGCCGGCCTTCACGCGGATCCAGTCGGGCTTCTTCAGCACCTCGGCCGGCACGATCTTGATCGGGATGCGCGAGGTCTTGGCCTCGGCTTTTTGCTTGACGCTGGGATCGTAGGTCGTGTCGCTCATGGTCAGGGAGTCAGCTGGGCCGAGAGTCGCTCGGCGAGCCGGCCGGCCGCGGTCGGCCAGTCGGTGGAAACCCCGATTTTATCGAGGGATGTGGTTTCCAGGCCTTCGTAGCCGCAGGGATTGATACGCAGGAAGGGTTCCAGGTCCATCGCGACGTTCAGCGCGAGGCCGTGATAGGTGCAGTGGCGGCTGACCTTGATGCCCAGAGCGGCGATCTTGGCCAAGCCGCGGAAGCTGTCGGTCGGGTCGGCCGGCCCGGTCAGGCCGGCATGGCCACCGGGTTCGGCCGGGCGCACATAGATGCCCGGCGCGCCGGCCACGCGCAGGCCGGTCACGCCATAGCTGTCCAGCGTCTGGATCAGCGCCGTCTCCAGCCGGAACACGTACTCCTTGACGAAGATGCCCAG
>JAGWTL010000350.1 GCA_028869035.1 Burkholderiales bacterium
AAATTCTGGAGCAGATGCGCGGTGAACCGGCCAACGTGAGCTTCAATGATTTGAAGAAGGTTTGCGAAGCGTATTTCGGCAAGCCGCGCCAGTCGGGCAGCAGCCACGCCATCTTCAAGACGCCCTGGCCTGGCGATCCGCGCGTGAACATCCAGAATGCCAAGGGCAAGGCCAAGCCCTATCAGGTCAGGCAGGTGCTGCTGGCGATCGAGAAGTTGGAGAGCAAGACATGAAGAAAGCCGATCATTACACCTACCGGGTGAGCTGGTCGCCGGAGGACGGCGAGTACCTGGGTACGTGCGCCGAATTCCCATCCCTGAGCTGGCTGGCCAAGACGCCGTCAGCGGCACTGGCCGGTATCGGCCGCGTGGTGGCTGAGGTGGTGGCCGATCTGCGCGCCAGCGGCGAGCCGGTGCCCACGCCGCTGGCGGAGAGGAAATATAGCGGCGAGTTTCGTGTACGCATTCCGCCACAACTGCATCGCACGTTGGCGATGGAGGCCGCCGAACAGGGCGTCAGCCTGAATCGGCTGGCCAGCGCCAAGCTGGCGACTTGATTTGCCCAGCCATGAACAAAGGCCGCGAATTTCGCGGCCTTTTTTTCTAGGGGGCGAGTGAGCGCTTAGTTGATCGCCAGCTTCACAGTCTTGCTCTCGGGCAGCACCTTGACCAGCTTGAGCGTGAGCACGCCGTTTTCCAGCTTGGCTTCGCTGGCGGACACATCGATGTCCTGCGGCAGCTCGTAGGCGGCCTTGTACTGGCGCTTGGCTTCGGGTAGGGTCTCGATGCGGATCACATTGCCTTCGATGCCGATGGACAGTTGCTCGCGCGAGACGCCGGGCACGTCGAAGCTTAGCTCGTAAGCCTTGTCTTCGGCGGTGTTGGTCGGCTGCTCGGCAGGCGTGGACTCATTGAAAAAGCGGTCGAAAGCGCGCAGCGTGGGGGCGAAGGCGGAACGGCGGATGACGGGAACAAACAGCATGGTCGTACTCCTTGAAAGTTGATCGGTGACCGGGGTGCGGGGTGCACTGTCGGCCGCAGGGAGTAGCTGGGAACGGGCCCAAAACTTTTCAAGGCCTAGGGCGAGGCGCAAATTTTTCGGGGTCGGCTCTTGAAAAATTTGAGCTGTCTTTATGTCGGGCCGCTGCGCGGGAGCGGGCCCAGGCGGCACAATCGACTCCTCGTGATGGAGTGAACATGCGCCAGGTGATCCGCGACCTCGAAGAATCCAAAATCCGCGAAGTGGCCAATGCCGGCCTGGGCCGCAGCGATGTGCTGGCCTTCTGGTTCGGCGAGGGGGACGAGGTTACGCCCGACTTCATCTGCCAGGCGGCCATCGACTCCCTGCAGAAGGGCGAGACCTTCTACAGCCACAACCTGGGCCTGCCCGAGCTGCGCGCGGCGATTGCCCTGCACCTGAGCCGCCTGCACGGGACCGTGGCGCCGGACCGCATCGCCGTGACTTCGGGTGGTGTCAACGCCCTGATGATCGCCATGCAGGCCCTGCTGGAAGCGGGGGACGAGGTGGCCATCGTCACGCCGGTCTGGCCCAACCTGACGGCGCAGCCGCTCATCCTGGGCGCGCGACTCAAGCCCATTCCCCTCAAGCCCGTGGCCGGCGCCTGGACGCTGGACCTGGAAGCTCTGCTGGTGGCGGTGACCCCGGCCACCAGGGTGCTCATCCTCAATGCGCCCAGCAACCCGACGGGCTGGACACTCACGCGCGATGAGCAGCAGCGCATCCTGGACCACTGCCGCCAGACCGGCACCTGGATCCTGGCCGACGAGGTCTATTCCCAGCTGTATTACGAAGCGGACCCGGCGCCGGGCCGCCCCAAGCCGGGTGCCCCCCTCAGGCGGGAGGGGCGCAGCCCTTCGGGGGGAGCCGAATTCTCCAATGGCTGTGCGCCCAGCTTCCTGGACATCACCTCCTCCGAAGACCGGCTGATCGTGGTGCACAGCTTTTCCAAGAGCTTCCTGATGACGGGCTGGCGCCTGGGCTGGCTGGTGCTGCCCGCCGCCATCACGCACGACGTGGGCAAGCTGATCGAGTTCAACACCTCCTGCGCCAGCGTCTTCACCCAGCGCGCGGCCGTGGTGGCCCTGCAGCGGGCCGGCGAGATCACGCCGCGGGTGGTGGCCCACCTCAAAACCTGCCGCGACACCCTGGTGCCGCTGCTGCAGGCACTGCCCGGGGTGGAGTTGGCCAGCCCCGCGGCCGGCATGTACGCTTTTTTCCGCCTGGCCGGGTTTGAGGATTCCCTGGCCACGGCCAAGCGCCTGGTGCGCGAGGCCGGCCTGGGCCTGGCGCCGGGTGAGGCCTTTGCCCCCGAGGCCCAGGGCTGGCTGCGCTGGTGTTTTGCGTCCAAAGACCCGCAGCGCCTGGTATTGGGGGTGGAGCGGCTCAGAATCTGGTTGACGGGCCAAGGATGAGTTTCTCCGTCGACATGGCCCCTCACCCCAGCCCTCTCCCCGAAGGGGCGAGGGAGAACAGCCAGCCTGGGCTATAATCTCAGGGCTTTGCATTCCGCAAGCGCACGCCGGCAGCAGTTCCAGCCACCGGCGCAAGTTGAAACCCTGGGACGTCCCGACCGAAAGCGGCCGGTTTCGTCCCGCATGACAGGAAATAGAAATGATCGCATCCAGCATCAAGGCCGAAGTTGTCAAGGCCAATGCCCGTTCCGCTACCGACACCGGCAGCCCGGAAGTCCAGGTCGCCCTGCTGACCGCCCGTATCAACGAGCTGACCCCCCACTTCAAGACCCACGCCAAGGACCACCACGGCCGTCGCGGTCTGCTGCGCATGGTGAGCCGTCGCCGCAAGCTGCTGGACTACCTGAAGTCCAAGGACTTCGACCGTTACAGCGCGCTGATCACCAAGCTGGGTCTGCGCAAGTAATCGCC
>JAGWTL010000351.1 GCA_028869035.1 Burkholderiales bacterium
GCCTACGCCGCCTCGGGCATGCTCAGCGCCGCGCAGGACTACGAGATTGGCGGCATGCAGCTGCCCTATACCGTGGAGGCCGCGGCCAATTCCTTCTTCGCCATGGCTTCGATCAGCATCGGCTCGGGCATGCTCACCTCGGGCAACGCCAACCTGCTGATGGCGCACGGTACGGACCTGCAGAAAGCGGTCTTCGCGAAGAACGAGTTCGCGGGCCGCTTCTCGGGCACCATGTGCCTGAGCGAGCCTCAGGCCGGCTCGTCCTTGAGCGACATCGCCACCCGCGCCGTGCCGGATGGGGCTGATTTCCAGAACGATCCCCTGGGGCCGCGCTACCGCCTCAAGGGCAACAAGATGTGGATCTCGGCCGGCGAACACGAGCTGACCGAGAACATCATCCACCTCGTGCTGGCCAAGATTCCCGGCCCCGACGGCAAGCCCGTGCCGGGCACCCGCGGCATCTCGCTTTTCATCGTGCCCAAGAAACTCGTGGACACGCAGGGGCAACTGACCGGCGAACGCAACGACGTGGCCCTGGCGGGCCTGAACCACAAATGCGGCTGGCGTGGCACGACCAACACGCTGCTGAACTTCGGTGAGGGCAAATACCCCGTGCGCGGCCCTTCGACAGGCTCAGGACAGGCTGAAGCCGGGGCGATCGGCTACCTCGTGGGCCAGCCCGGCCAGGGCCTGCGCTGCATGTTCCACATGATGAACGAGGCGCGCATCGGCATCGGCATGGCCGCCACCATGCTGGGCATGGCCGGCTACCAGGCCAGCCTGGAGTACGCGAAGAACCGCCCGCAGGGCCGGCCCATGGGACCAGCGGGAAAGGACGCGGCCCAGCCGCAGATCCGCATCATCGAACACGCCGACATCAAGCGCATGCTGCTGGCCCAGAAATCCTGGTGCGAAGGGTCGCTGGCCCTGCAGCTCTATTGCGCCCGCCTGGTCGACGAGCAGCACACGGGCATGCCTGCTGCTGCCGACGAAGCCCGCCTGCTGCTGGAGGTGCTGACCCCGATTGCCAAGAGCTGGCCCAGCGAATGGTGCCTGGAGGCCAATTCCCTGGCCATCCAGATCCACGGTGGTTACGGCTACACGCGCGATTTCCCGGTCGAACAATACTGGCGTGACAACCGCCTCAACATGATCCACGAGGGCACGCACGGCATCCAGGCCCTGGACCTGCTGGGCCGCAAGGTGCTGATGGAGGAGGGCCGGGGCCTGCAGTTGCTGGCCGGCCGCATGACGGCTACCATCGCCCGCGCCCAGAAGCAGGCCGAACTGGCCCCCTATGCCGCCCAGCTGGCCCAGGCCCTGCAGCAGGTCGGTGCAGCCACGAAAGCCGCCTGGTCCACGGGCCAGCCTGGCGAGGCCCTGGCCAATGCCGTGCCCTATCTGCAGGCTATTGGCCACACGGTGCTGGCCTGGATCTGGCTGGAGGTGGCGCTGGCCGCTCAGACCGGCGACCTGGACGCGGGCAAGCGCGGCCGCCTCTTGTCAGCGCAATATTTCTTCCGATATGAATTGCCGAAAATCGGCGCCTGGCTTAAGGTAGTAGAGACGCGCGACATGACCTGCGCGGATTTCCCTGAGGAGGGCTACTGATATGGCTACCGACACCAACAAACTCCGCGTCGAGCGGCTGGCCTGGATCTGCATCTATGGCGGACTGCTAACCCTGGTGCTGGGCATGTTTCTGCAGCGGCAGGACCGCATGCTCGGCGACAGCTTCCAGATCGGCGGCACCGCCGTGGCCGGCATCGGTGCCGGCCTGATCTGGGTTCGATCCCTCATGAAATAGACGTAAGGACCACGAGACATGACCCGTACCATCCAGCACCTCTTCGACCTGAAGGGCAAGACCGCCCTGATCACCGGCGGCTCGCGCGGCCTGGGCCTGCAACTGGCCCAGGCGCTGGGCGAGGCCGGCGCGCGCGTGATGCTCAGCGCCCGCAAGGCCGACGAACTCGAGGTGGCCGTGGCCGACCTGCAGGCCGCCGGCATCGATGCGCGCTGGATCGCCGCCGACTGCGCCCGCGAAGAGGACATCCACCGCCTGGCCGATGAAACCATGCAGCGCATGGGCGAGGTGGACATCCTGGTCAACAACGCCGGCGCCGCCTGGGGCGCGCCCGCCGAAGACCATCCCCTTCCCGCCTGGGACAAGGTGATGAACCTCAACATCCGCGGTTATTTCATCCTGAGCCAGGTGATCGGCAAGAAGAGCATGATCCCGCGCTTCCGCAGCGCGCAAGCTGCGGGCTCCCACTATGGGGGCCGCATCATCAACGTGGCCTCCATCGCCGGCCTGGGTGGCAACCCGCCCGAGATGACCACGATCGCCTACAACACCTCCAAGGGCGCCGTCATCAATTTCACGCGCGCACTGGCCGCCGAATGGGGCAAGTACAGCATCAACGTCAACGCCATCTGCCCGGGTTTCTTCCCCAGCAAGATGACGGCCGGCACCCTGGCCGCCTGGGGCGAGGAGAACCTGAAGAAACACGCCCCTCTGCAGCGCCTGGGCGACGACGAGGACCTCAAGGGCCTGTGCGTGCTTTACGCCTCGGACGCCGGCAAGCACATCACCGGCCAGTGGCTGGCGGTGGACGGCGGCGTCAGCTGCGTGACCGGCGGCTGAAGGCGGGTGACATGAGTATTCCCTTTGGCGTGCGCATTCCCTTTGTCGAGCACCTGGGTTTCACCCTGGAGCGCTTCGAGGACGGCCAGTCCGAACTCCATTACGAGCCCCAAGCCGAGCACCTGAACTCCTTTGCCGTCACGCACGGCGGTGCCACCATGACGCTGATGGACGTGACCATGGCCACGGCGGCGCGCAGCGTGCAGCCCGACATGGGCGTGGTGACCATCGAGATGAAGACCAGCTTCATGCAGGC
>JAGWTL010000352.1 GCA_028869035.1 Burkholderiales bacterium
GAGCCTGTCGAAGCCCTTCGACAGGCTCAGGGCGAGCGGATGTGAGGTGCTTGTCATGATTTATGAAAGCCTCAATAGAGGCCCCTTGACACGTCTGAGAGAATCGAAGCCATGACCCTGATCGCCATTCTTCTCGGCACGCTGGCGGCCGGCATCGGCAGCGTCTGGCTGGCCGCGGCCCTGAGCTTCGGTGTGCTGGCGCGCTACACCCAGCACATGCTGAGCCTGGCGGCCGGCGCCCTCCTGGGCACGGCCTTTCTGCATCTGCTGCCCGAGGCCTTCGAAAGCGGCATCCATGCGCAGGCGCTGTTCCTCACGCTGCTGGTCGGTGTGGTGTTCTTCTTCCTGCTCGACAAGGCCGAACTCTGGCACCACGGGCACGAACACCACCACGCCGAGGCAGCCGATGCGCACGACCATGATCATGCGCACCGCGACGGGCATCACCATGACCACGCACCGCAGCGCATGGCCGGCGGCTGGACCGTGCTGGCCGGGGACAGCGTGCACTGCTTCGGCGACGGCATCCTGATCGCCTCGGCCTTCATGGCCGACCTGCGCCTGGGTGTGATCGCCGCGCTGGCCGTGCTGGCGCACGAGGTGCCGCACCATATGGGTGACCTCATGGTGCTGCGCAAGAGCAGCGGCACGCGCCGGGCGGCCCTGCTCAAGGTCACGCTGGCCGGCGCCATCACCGCCCTGGGCGGCCTGGTGGGTTACTGGCTGGTGGACCTGCTGCATGACTACCTGACCTACTTCCTGGTCGTGGCCGCCAGCAGCTTCATCTACGTGGCCCTGGCCGACCTGATACCCCAGTTGCAAAAGCGCCTGAGCCTGGCCGAGACCCTGGCCCAGGTCGCCTGGCTGTTCGCGGGCATCCTGCTGGTCACGCTGGCCAGCGCGTTGGCGCACACGCATTGAGGTTCGCATGAAATTCAAGATGAACGAGCGCTCGCTCTTCGCGGTGCTCTTGCGTTCGCCCTGGTGGATCAGCCTGCTGATTTCCCTGCTCATGTCGGTGGTCGCGTTTGCCCTGCTGTCGCGCGAGTACGCGATGGTGGTCACGCTGGGCACCTTCCCCTTTCTGGTCGTGGCGGCCATCGCCGCCTGGCGCCAATGGCGCGCACCGGGTGCTGACCGGCTCGACGCGGCGCTGGCGCGTGCCGCGGCCATGAACTGGCGCGATTTTTCGGCCTGGGTCGCGCAGGTTTATGCGCAGCAGGGCTACACGGTCACGCGCCTGGAAGGCGAGGCGGCGGATTTCCGCATCGAGCGCCAGGGCCAGACCAGCCTGCTGAGCTGCCGGCGCTGGAAAGCGGCCACGCATGGCGTGGAGGCCCTGCGTCTGTTGCAGGCGGCCTGCGAGCAGCAGGGCGCACGCGGCGTTTATCTGAGCCTGGGCCCGGTTTCGGAAGCGGCTGAGCCCTATGCCCGGGCGCAGGGCCTGCAACTGGCGCACGGCGCGGGACTGGCCCTGTTGCTGGTTCAGTAAAGAAATGCACCGGGCTCTTGTTAGTCCGGCAAGACGACCCATCTGCGACAGACGACCATGACTTCCATTTTCAAGATGATCTTCGGCCTGCTGCTGCGCAGCGTGCTGGCCCTCATGGGCCTGGTGTTCCTGCTCAGCCTGCTGGCGGCGGGCCTTTTGCTGCTGGTTTTCTGGGGCCTGCGCGCGCTCTGGGCCCGGCTCACGGGCCGGCCAGTGCAGCCCCTGGCCTTCACCATCCTGCGCCGTGCGCAGTGGCAGCGTTTTTACCGCCCGGGAACGACGCAGCCCCAGCAGGGTGCCGACGTGATCGACGTCGAGTCGCGCCGGGTCGATGGACCGGCCTCCGACCGGCTGGGGCGCTAGCCCGCCGCGTTCTCCCAGGCCGGGTTCCACACCACCTCCCACAGGTGCTGGTCCGGGTCCTGGAAGTAGCCGGCGTAGCCGCCCCAGAAGGTGGCCTGCGCCGGCTTGACGATCACGGCCCCGGCCCGCTGCGCCTGTGCCATCACGGCATCGACCTCCTCGCGTGAGGCCAGGTTGTGGCCCAGCGAAAGTTCGGTCGGGCTCGGCCGCCCCAGCGGCAGGCCGCTGTCCTGCGCCAGACTGGCGCGCGGCCAAAGGGCCAGCTTGAGGCCGGCCTGCAGCTCGATGAAGACCACGGCCCCATGCGCGAACTCGGTGCCGATGATGCCCCCGGTGGCGAAACCCAGGCCGTCGCGGTAGAAGCGCAGCGCGCGCTCCAGGTCCTCGACGCCCAGGGTGATGACGGTGATGCGCGCTTTCATAGGGTGATGGTACCCCCCGTGACGCTGCGCGTCTCCCCCCAGGGGGCGCACCCGGTGGCCCGGCCAAGCCGGTTCCACGGGTGCCCTGGAACGACGGCCAGCTACGCGGCCTTTTGAACAAGCGCGGCCCGGACGGGAAGAATTTCAAGGCCGCGTATGCGGGCCTTTCTAGGGCTCCCGCGGATCTGGCTTCGCCAGTCCGCTGGGAGCGCCCCCTTGAGGGGGAGGCGCGCAGCGTCTCGGGAGGGGAACCTAAAGCCAGCGGAAGGCCAGCACCGCCACCAGGGTGGGCGGCAGCGCGCCCAGCAGCAGGCCCAGGGGGTGGATCGTGCTGTCTTCGAACTTGCCGCGCAGGATGGAAACGCCCGCAGGGTTGGGCGCGTTGGCGATCACCGTCAGGCCGCCGCCGGTGACCGCGCCGGCCACCAGCGCCACCTTGAACTCCTCGCTCAGGCCCTGCACCAGCGAGCCCAGATAGGTCAGGGCCGCGTTGTCGGTGATGGCGGTCAGGCCCATGGCGCCATAGAACACGGCCGTGGCGTCCATGCCCATGAGCAGGGGCTGCAGCCACCATTGCTGCAGGCCGCCCAGCACCACCAGGCCCGCCAGGAAGAAGGCCACCAGCA
>JAGWTL010000032.1 GCA_028869035.1 Burkholderiales bacterium
GGCCTGGACGACATCCAGCTGCGCGAGCTGGAAGCCCGCCTGGCCTACCTGCGCGAGCTGGAAGACCGCCGCGAGGCCATCCTGAAGAGCATTGCCGAGCAAGGCAAGCTGACCGACGCCCTGCGCGCCGCCATCGACGCGGCGCCCACCAAGCAGGAGCTGGAAGACCTGTACCTGCCCTACAAGCAAAAGCGCCGCACCAAGGGCCAGATCGCCCGCGAGGCCGGCATCGAACCCCTGGCCGATCTCTTGTTTGCCGACCCCACACGGGTACCGGCCGACGAAGCCCAGGCCTTTGTGAAGGCCGCCAAGGGCGAAGACGGCAGCGACTTCACCACCACCGGGGCCGTGCTCGACGGCGTGCGCGACATCCTGTCCGAGCGCTGGGCCGAAGACGCCGCCCTGGTGCAGAACCTGCGCGAATGGCTGTGGAACGAAGGCCTGCTCAAGAGCAGCAAGATCGAGGGCAAGGACGAGAACCACCCCGATGTGGCCAAGTTCCGCGACTATTTCGACTACGACGAGCCCATCGGCCGCGTGCCTTCGCACCGCGCGCTGGCCGTGTTCCGCGGCCGTGCGCTGGAGTTCCTGGACGCCAAGCTGGTGCTGCCCGAGCCGGAGGCGGGTTCTCTTGCCAAGCCCGGGCCGGCCCAGCCCTCGATCGCCGAGGGCAAGATCGCCCTGCACCTGGGCTGGAGCCACAGGAACCGCCCCGGCGACGAGCTGATCCGCAAATGCGTGGCCTGGACCTGGCGCGTCAAGCTCAGCCTCTCGACCGAGCGCGACCTCTTCGCGCGACTGCGTGAAGAGGCCGAGAAGGTGGCCATCAAGGTCTTCGCCGACAATCTGCGCGACCTGCTGCTGGCCGCGCCGGCCGGCCCGCGCGTGGTCATGGGCCTGGACCCGGGCATCCGCACCGGCGTCAAGGTCGCTGTGGTCGACGCGACCGGCAAGCTGGTGGACACGGCTACCGTTTACCCGCACGAACCCAAGCGCGACTGGGAGGGCTCCCTGCATACCTTGGCGCGTCTGGTCGAGAAACACGGCGTGAACCTGATCGCCATCGGCAACGGCACGGCCAGCCGCGAAACCGACAAGCTGGCCGCCGATCTGATCAAGCTGGCGGCTAAGGTGGACAAGCAAATAGAGAAGGTCGTGGTCAGCGAGGCCGGCGCCTCGGTCTATTCGGCCAGCGAATTCGCCAGCCAGGAAATGCCCGACGTGGACGTGAGCCTGCGCGGCGCGGCCAGTATCGCGCGCCGCCTGCAGGACCCGCTGGCCGAACTGGTCAAGATCGATCCCAAGTCGATCGGCGTGGGGCAGTACCAGCACGACGTGAACCAGAGCGAGCTGGCGCGCAGCCTGGACACCGTGGTGGAAGACTGCGTGAACTCGGTGGGTGTGGACCTGAACACGGCCAGCGTGCCGCTGCTGTCGCGCGTCTCCGGCCTGTCGGGCACCGTGGCCAAGGCCGTGGTGCGCTGGCGTGAAGCCCATGGCGCCTTCCGCAGCCGGCAGGACCTGCTCAAGGTCACCGGCCTGGGCGCCAAGACCTTCGAGCAGAGCGCCGGTTTCCTGCGCATCCGTGGGGGTGACAACCCGCTGGACATGACGGGCGTGCACCCCGAAACCTACCCGGTGGTCGAAAAAATCATGGAAAAGACGGGCAAGCCCGTGGCCGAACTCATGGGCCGTGCCGAGATGCTCAAGACCCTCAGGCCCGAACTCTTTGCCAACGAAGCCTTCGGTGTCATCACCGTCAAGGACATTCTGGGTGAGCTGGAAAAACCCGGCCGCGACCCGCGCCCCGATTTCAAGGTGGCGCGTTTCAACGAGGGCGTGGACGACATTAAGGACCTGACCGAGGGCATGGTGCTCGAGGGCACGGTCAGCAATGTGGCCCAGTTCGGCGCCTTTGTGGACCTGGGCGTGCACCAGGACGGCCTGGTCCATGTGAGCCAGCTGGCCCACAAGTTCGTCAACGATGCCCGCGAGGTGGTCAAGACCGGCGACATCGTCAAGGTCAAGGTGCTGGAAGTGGACGTGGCGCGCAAGCGCATCGGTCTGACCATGAAGCTGGACGCCACAATGACCCGGCGCGATGCCCCGCGTGAGAACCGCTACGAGGGGGCAGGGCGGGGCCAGCAACAGCCGCGCCGCGACAACGGCCCGGCGCCGCAATCGGCCATGGCCTCGGCCTTCGCCAAGCTCAAGCGCTGAGGACGGCGGTTCCGTGAAACCGGTCCGCGAGCGACCGGTTTCGGGGTTTCCTCTCGACGAGAGACGGCGCGGCGCGACATAATGGCGGCATGAGCACGAACGAGCACCGGAGACCGTCCGCATGGAGTTGACTGCCCTGCTGGCTTCGCCCATCGTGCTGCCCAGCATCCCCAAGGTGATCGCGCTGCTGCTCAGCGAACTCGATCGCGAGGTGCCCGATCTCAAGAACATCACCCAGCTCATCAGCACCGACCCGGCCCTGACCACGCGTGTGCTGCAGACGGCCAACACCCCGCTGTTCAAGCTCTCGGGCAAGGTCAACAGCGCTGCCGAGGCCCTGGCCCTGCTGGACCTGGCCCACATCCGTCAGATGGCGTCCGACGCCGCCTCGTCCGCGTCGCTCAAGGGTATTCCGGGCGTGAACCTGCCGCAGTTCTGGGCCTACAGCCTCAATGTGGCCAAGCTGGCCCGCTCCCTGGCCGGTGTGACACGGCAGAACCAGGGTGCGGCCTTCACCTGCGGGCTGATCCACGCCATCGGCGAACTGGTGATGCACGCCGGCATGGCTGCGGAGATGGCCCCGCTCAACAAGGAACTCGGTCCGCTGGACCTCAAGCGTGCCAAGGCCGAGTACCTGCAATTCGGCTACAACTATGCCCATGTGGGCGGGGCCTATGCCCGCCAGTGGCGCTTTCCCCAGCCCATCGCCGATGCGCTGGAACACCAGTACGCACCGTTTTCCGGCAATGTCTACGAGCCCCTGGCCGGCGTGATCCACCTGGCCACCTGGCGCGCCCGCGCCAAGGAAGCCAAGCTCAACGAACGGGCCCTGGCCGTGTCCTTCCCGGGCGAGGTGGGCGAAGTGCTGCATCTCGACATCGACATGGTGTTGCAGCAGGACCCCTTCGACTGGTCCGCGCATACCTGATTGCCATTCTTTTCCGATTTCCCTGCATGCAAGCATTGAGTCTGTACGCCGGGCCAGCGGCCCGTGAGCACATCCGCCAGCATGGCCTGCTGCCCGGCCACATCCGCACCATCCCTGCGGCCGCCGGCGGCCCCAAGGGCCTGATCCTCGGGCCGCTGGACCAGCACCTCTTCGGGCAGTGGCTGCCGCAGTCGCAACAGCCCGTGGACCTGGTGGGAGCCTCCATCGGCGCCTGGCGCATGGCCACGGCCTGCCTGGACCAGCCCGTGGCCGCCTTCGAGCGCCTGGAGCACGACTACATCCATCAGCACTATGAACTGTCCCCGGGCCAGAGGATGCCGCCGGCCCGGCTGGTGAGCGAGGAGTTCGGGCGCAATCTGCGCAGCTTCTACGGCGGCCGGGTGCATGAGGTCTTGCGGCACCCGCGCTACCGGCTGCACATCGTCACCTCGCGCGGCCGCCATATGCTGGGCCGCGAGCACCGCCTGCGCACGCCGCTGGGTTACCTGGGCGCCTTCCTGAGCAACAGCGTGCAGCGTCGCGCCATGGGCGCCTGGCTGGAGCGCACCGTGTTCTCGGCGCCCGATGCGTCGGGGCTGGGCAAATCCGCGCTGCCCTTCGCCGCGGGCGACTACCGCACGCGCCAGCTCGCGCTGGACGAGGCCAATTTCTACCCGGTGCTGCAGGCCAGCTGCTCCATCCCCTTTGTGCTGCAGGCCGTGCACGACATCCCGGGCGCGCCGCCCGGCGCCTACTGGGACGGCGGCATCACCGATTACCACCTGCACCTGAACTACGCCGCCGCCCGGGGCCCCGGCCTGGTGCTGTACCCGCATTTCCAGCGTGCCGTGGTGCCGGGCTGGCTGGACAAGGCGCTCAAGTGGCGCCACCGCGCCACGCATTTTCTGGACAATATGCTGCTGCTGGCGCCCCACCCGGAGTGGATCAAGACCCTGCCCAACGGCAAGCTGCCCGACCGCAAGGACTTCACGCACTACGGCAATGACCTGGCCGGCCGCGTGCAGGCCTGGAGCCGGGCCGTGCAGATGAGCCGGCAGCTGGCCGAGGAATTCCAGGCCTGGCTGGAACGGCCGGACCCGGCGCGGCTGCAAGCCCTGTGAACGTACCAACCCGAGGACGCCCCATGTACAAGACGATCATTGCCCTGACCACCCTGATGCTGCTGACGGCCTGCTCACCCGAGATCGGCAGTCAGGCCTGGTGCGACGGCATGAAGGACAAACCGAAGGGCGACTGGACGGCCAACGAGGCCACCGACTACGCCAAGCACTGCCTGTTCAAGTAAGCCAACAGACCGAGCGCCTCACATCGCCTGTTCAAGCAGGGTGAGGTAATCCTCTGCGCTGGCGATGCGCGGGTTGGTCTTGTGGCAATGGTCGGCCAGGGCGCCGGTGACGATCTGCCCGAACTGGTTTTCGCTCACGCCCATGGCGCGCAGGCCCGTGGGCAGGCCCAGACGGGCGTTCATGTCCCGAATGGCCAAGGCGATATCTCCCGCCGTGTCCAGGTTCATGGCCTGGGCCATGCGCAACAGACGGCTTTCCTTCTGGATCGACTCGGCACCCGCATTGAAGTTGACGACGGCCGGCAGGAACATGGCGTTGAGCGTGCCGTGGTGCAAACGCGGGTCCACGCCGCCCAGGCTGTGGCTCAGGGAGTGTACGCAGCCCAGGCCTTTCTGGAAGGCCATGGCCCCCTGCATGGAGGCGCTCATGAGGTTCAGGCGTGCCTCGCGGTCGCTGCCGTCCCGGGTGGCGCGTTCGATATGGGCCCAGGCGCGCTGCAGGCCGTCCAGGGCGATGCCGTCGGCCGGCGGATTGAAGGCGGGCGCCATGAAGGTCTCCATGCAGTGCGCGATGGCGTCCATGCCGGTGGCGGCCGTGAGCTTGGGCGGCAGGCCCAGGGTGAGCTCGGGGTCGCAGATGGCCGTCCTGGGCACCAGGTGCCAGGAGTGGAAACCCAGCTTGCGGTGGTCGTCCACGATGAGGATGGCGCCGCGCGCCACCTCGCTGCCCGTGCCGGCCGTGGTGGGCACGGCGATCAGCGGGGCCACGCGCTCCGTGATCCTGGTGGAGCCGCCCTCGATGGTGGCGTAGGTCTTGAGCGGGCCTTCGTGTGTGGCGGCGATGGCCACGCCCTTGGCGCAGTCGATGGCGCTGCCGCCACCCACGGCGATCAGGCCGTCACACCGCTGCGCCTTGTAGAGGGCGGCAGCGGCGCGCACGGCAGCCTCGGTGGGATTGGACGGGGTCTGGTCGAACACGGCCACGGGCAGGCCGGGTAGGGCGTCCAGCGCCTTCTGCAGCAGGCCTGCGGCCTTGACGCCGGCATCGGTCACGATGAGGGGGCGGCTGATGCCGTTGCGTTCGCACTCGGCCTTGAGCAGCTTGATCGCGCCGAAATCGAACTGGACCTGGGTGACGTAGTAGATGAGGGCCATGGTGCGCTGTCTCCGCGGTGTACGATTTGGCAGCCACTTTAGCAAGCAATTCACCCCGGATGAGTCACCAACGCAACCCGCGCACCCTGCTGACACCGGCCATGCGCAACGTCCTGGACCGCATGGCGCGCACCCGGCAACTCCCGCTGCACGCGCTGACGCCGCAGCAGGCCCGCCAGGTCTATGAGGTGGGCTCGGGCATGCTGGACGTCCCGCCCCACAAGCTGGCGCGCGTGCAGGATCTGCAGATTCCGTCCCGGGACGGGCAGGGCCTGCCGGCCCGGCTTTATGCGCCGACGCAGGAGCTGCTGCCCGTGCTGGTGTACTTTCACGGCGGCGGCTTCACCATCGGCAGCGTCGCCACGCATGACAGCCTGTGCCGCCAGCTCGCCCATCTGGCCCACTGCGCCGTGGTTTCGGTCGATTACCGGCTGGCGCCCGAGCATAAATTCCCCACGGCCGCCAACGACGCCTGGGATGCACTGCGCTGGCTGGCCACGCAGGCCGGGGCCCTGGGCCTGGACGGCAGCCGCATCGCCGTGGGCGGCGACAGCGCCGGCGGCACCCTGGCCGCCGTCTGTGCCATCGAGGCGCGCGACGCCAGCCTGCCGCTGGCCCTGCAACTGCTGTTCTACCCGGGCTGCGCCGCACACCAGGACACGCCCTCGCACACCACCTTTGCCGAAGGTTTCGTGATCGAGGAAACGCACATCACGTATTTCTTCAACCATTACATCAACACCCCGGCCGATCGCGACGACTGGCGTTTCGCGCCGCTGCTGGCGCCCGACGTGGACGGCGTGGCGCCGGCCTGGATCGGCCTGGCCGAATGCGACCCGCTGGTGGACGAGGGACTGATGTATGCCGACAAGCTGCGCGCTGCCGGCGTAGCCGTCGATCTGGAGATCTACCGCGGCATGGTCCACGAGTTCATCAAGATGGGCCGTGCTATTCCCCAAGCCCTGCAGGCTCATGCCGACGCCGCCCGCGCCCTGAAACACGCTTTTGGCACACCCTGATCCATGACCCAGCACACCACGACCCGCGCCAACTTCCGTTTTTTCCACCCCCTGCGCGTGCGCTGGGCCGAGGTGGACATGCAGAAGATCGTCTTCAACGCGCATTACCTGATGTACTTCGACACGGCCATCAGCGAGTACTGGCGCGCCCTGGCCCTGCCTTACGAAGCGGCCATGGAACATCTGGGCGGCGATCTTTACGTGAAAAAAGCCAGCCTCGAATACCACGCCTCGGCGCGTTACGACGACCAGCTGGCCATCGGCCTGAGATGCGAACGCATCGGCAACTCCTCCATCCAGTTCCGTGGCGGTGTGTTCCGCGGCGAGCAGTTGCTGGTCGAAGAGGAACTGGTCTACGTCTATGCGAACCCGGCCACACAGACATCGAAGCCGGTGCCGCAGGCTTTGCGCGACACCCTGATGGGGTTCGAGGCGGGGGAGGCCATGGTGGCCATCCGCCTGGGCGCCTGGGCCCAGCTGGGCGAAACGGCCCGCCGGGTGCGCACCGAGGTCTTTGTGCAGGAGCAGCAGATCCCGCTGGAACTGGAATGGGACGAGGACGATGCCACCGCCCTGCATGCGGTGGCCTGCAACCGGCTGGGCATGCCGGTGGCCACGGGCCGCCTGCTGCAGCACGGGCCGAAGGTCGCCAGGATCGGCCGCATGGCGGTGAGCCGCGTGCTGCGTGGCAGCGGCCTGGGCCGGGACATCCTGCGCGCGCTGATGGACGCGGCCCGCCAGCGCGGCGACCTCCGCGTGGTCCTGCACGCCCAGCGCAGCGCCGAGGGTTTCTACCGTCAGCTGGGCTTCGAAGGGCAGGGTGAGCCCTTCGAGGAAGCCGGCATCCCCCATCTGGAGATGCATCGGGAGCTGACATGAGCCGCTGGTCAGCCAGCCTGCGCTGGCCTGCCGGCGCCGATGGCGTGGTCCTCGTGCTGGCCGCCATGCTCCTGCTGGCGCCGGCCCTCGGGGTCCCCAGTGAGCTGGTACTGCAGGACACCTTGAAATCGGCCCTGGTGGCTTTTGCCGCCCTGGGCGCGGCCCTGCTGCTGTGCTGGCACAACTTGCGCACGCCGCAAGCGCTGCGCTGGCATTCGCTGCTGTGGCTGCCCCTGCTGCTGCTGGCCTGGGCCCTGGGCAGCATGGCCTGGTCACACACCTATCTGGCCGGGGTGGAGGCGGTGCGCTGGTTCATCTTTGCGCTGCTGCTGTGGCTCGGTCTCAACACCCTGACGCTGGAGCGTCTGACCCTGCTGGCCACGGGCATCCACTGGGGCGCGGTGCTGGCTTCGCTCTGGGTGGCGCTGCAGTTCTGGCTCGATCTGCGCTGGTTCCCGCAGCTGCCGCCACCGGGTTCGACTTTCCTGAACCGCAATTTCTACGCTGAATACGTGCTCAGCACCCTGCCGTTCTCGGTGCTGCTGGCGGCGCAGGCGCAGGGCAGGGCCCAGATCGCACTGCGGGTGTTCAGCACCTCGTTCAATGCGCTGGCCCTGCTGCTGACGGGCACGCGTTCGGCTTTGCTGGCCCTGCTGGTGCTGGCGCCCGTGCTGGTTTTCATCCTGTGGCGCTACCGCGGGCGCCTGGCGTTGGCACGCTGGCCGCGCGCCGACCGGATGCTGGCCGGCGCCATCGTTCTGGGCACGCTGCTCGGGCTGGGCAGCCTGCCGACCGGCAACCCCTATCTCGCCAGCGAGGGCCTGGGGCTAACGGCGCTGGAACGCGCCTTTGTCCGGGGCCGGTCCCTGGCCGTGACCGCCGAATACAGCACAGGCTCGCCCAGCGTGCGCCTGCAGATGTGGCAGGCCACGCTGCGCCTGATCGCCGATCGTCCGCTGACGGGCGTTGGTGCCGGCGCCTGGGAGGTGGAAATTCCCCTGTACCAGGCGGCCGGCGCCCAACTGGAAACCGATTACTACGTGCACAACGAATACCTGCAGCTGTTGGCCGAGTACGGCGCCGCCGGCTGGGTCTTCTCCCTGGCGCTGGGCTTCTACCTCTTGCGCGCCGCGCGCCGGACCTGGCAGGAAAGGACCGCAGAGGCAGCCGATCCGCAGGAATGGCCCTGGCGCGCCATGCTGCTGGCCAGCCTGCTGGGGCTCTTCATCGTCAGCGGCGCGGGCTTTCCCTGGCGACTGGCGGGCGCAGGCGCCCTGTTTGCGCTGAGCCTGGGCGCGCTGGCGGCCTCCGACCGGCGCCTGTGGCCCGATACCGCTGCCGCGGTCTTGCCCCGCCCACCGGGGCTGCGCCTGTCGCTGCTGGCCCTGACCGGGGCACTGCTGCTGGCGTTGGGACTCAGCGTGCTGGCCGTGGCCGCGGAAACCCGCCTGGTGCGTGCCGCGCAGCTGGCCTACGCGATCTCCTCGACCGGCGCCCCGGACGATCCGCGCTGGAAGACCACACGCCAGGAAATATTGCGCCTGGTGCGCGAGGGCGTGGCCCTGCATCCGCACTACCGCAAGATCACACCCCTGGTGGCTGACGAACTCGCTGCCTGGGGTGACTGGGAGAACGCACGCTGGATCTGGGCTTCGGTGCTGGAATCCCGCCCCTATGTCGTGGCCCTGCTGGCCAATCTGGCCCGGGCCAGCATCCACCTGGGTGAGCTGGACCAGGCCCAGGCCTATTACGACCGCGCCCTGGCCCTCAGGCCGGATGCGCCCAGCCTGCGCTCGGTCGAAATCATGTTGCTGCTACGCCGCGGCCAGGACAGTCAGGCCTTGACCCGGCTGCGCGAGCACCTGACCACCGGCCAGGTCGAACCTGATCTGATCGAATACGCCTATGTGCTGGGTTTGCGGCGCAAGGACTTTGCCCTGGCTCTGGCGTCGCAGCGCCTGCGACGCGAACTGTGGCCGGACACCCGCATCGACAGCTGGCTCAAGACCGCCATGGTCTATGCCGGTCCGGATCTGAAAGAGCACAAACGGGCACTGGAAGCCTTTCAGACCGCCTGGGAAGCGACCCCCGAGACCCTGAGGCCCCAGGTGCGCCAGATGGTGCCGCCGGACTACCGCGGTCAGCTGCGCTGAAGCCGCTCAGATGTCTTCGAGCAGCGCGTAGGGCAGGGGCAGCAGTTCCATCGCCGGCCCGCCGGCCTGACCCACCTGCAGGCTGGCGCCGGTGGCCGAGGTCTGCAGTGAAACGATGGCATCAAAGCCGCCGCCCGGCGCCGCCGCCGCCTGGGCCACGATGCCGCAGGGCTGGCTGGCATCGGCCGCATCGAAAATTTCCTGGCCAGCCTGCATACAGTCGGCACTGTGCGCCAGATAGCCGCGGCGCTTGAGCGTACCGCGGAACTGGCTGCGCGCGACGACCTCCTGGCCGGGGTAGCAGCCCTTCTTGAAATTGACGCCGCCGATCGATTCGTAGTTGAGCATCTGCGGCACCAGGGCCTCGAAGAGGGGCTGGCTCACGGTGGCCACGCCGCTGCGTACCTCGCCCCAGAGCCAGTCCTCGTGGCGCAGGGCCGGGCCGGCGGGCAGCGGCGTACCGGCTGGCGCCACCCAGAGCGCGCGCGGCACGCCGTCGGCCGGGTACAGGTGCACGAGGTGGGCGCCACCCAGTGCCTGGCTGGCCCAAGGCGGGGGCTCGCCGGGGGCCAGCGCTTGCAGCGCCGGCCCCGCCACGCCATGCAGGGACAGGCTGTCCGTGGCATCGCTGAGCTTGACCTTGGAGCGCAACACGAACATGGACAGGCGCTTGAGCGTGGACGCCAGCAGGTCGCGGCTGCAGACCAGCAGGATCTCGTTGTGGCTGCGCTTGAAGCCGATGAAGCTGGCCTGCATCCGGCCTTTGGCCGAGCAGAAGGCGGCCAGGCGGGCTTCGGACAGGCCCAGCAGGGAAAAGTCCTGGGTCAGCTGGCCATGCAGGAATTTGGCGGCGTCCTCCCCCTCGGCGCGTATCACACCAAGATGGGGCAGGGGGGCAAAGCCGTTCAGGACGAGAGGCATGGGGGTGAATTATCATCGTCCGCTGTACACATAGGATTCGTAGGGCTGTGAAATTCATCGCGTCGTTTTTGTTCCTGCTGGCCAGCCTGCTCTTTGCCGGCGCTGTCTGGTGGCTCCAGCAGCCCCTGGGCCTGAAGACCGAGACGGTGGAACTGACGGTCGAACCCGGCAGCTCCGCGCGCGCGGTGGTGCGGTCCCTGGTGCAGGGCGGGGTGCAGGTTGATCCGCAACTGCTCTACTGGTGGATCCGTCTCTCCGGCCAGGCGCGCCTGATCAAGGCGGGCAGCTACGAGATCGGTGGCGACCCGACGCCGCGCACCCTCGTGGCCAAGCTGGTGCGTGGAGAAGTGGCCCAGCGCAGTGTGACGCTGCCCGAGGGCCTGACCTTCGGCCAGTGGCGTGAACTGCTGCGCAAGGCCGATCAGCTCAAACCCGATATCCAGGAGCTGAGTGACACCGCCGTCATGGAAAAACTGGGCCGTCCGGGTCAGCATCCGGAAGGCCGTTTTTTCCCGAACACCTACACCTATGCCAAGGGTTCGAGTGACCTGGCCTTGCTGCGCCGTGCCCTGCAGGAGATGGACCAGCGCCTGGCGGCTGCCTGGGCCCAGCGCGCGCCCGACAGCCCGCTCAAGAGCCCGGACGAGGCCCTGATCCTGGCCAGCATCGTCGAGAAGGAAACCGGCCGCCCCTCGGACCGCAGGCAGATTTCCGGGGTCTTCAACAACCGCCTGCGCATCGGCATGCTGCTGCAGACCGACCCCACCGTGATCTACGGCCTGGGCGCCAGGTTCGACGGCAATCTGCGCAAGCGCGACCTGCAGACTGACAGCCCCTGGAACACCTACACCCGCTCCGGCCTGCCACCCACGCCCATCGCCATGCCCGGCCATGACGCACTGCTGGCGGCCGTGCAACCTGCCCAGACCCGGGCCCTGTATTTCGTGGCCCGAGGCGACGGCACGAGCGAGTTCAGCGCGACGCTGGAAGAACACAACCGCGCCGTGCGCAAATACCAGCTGGGACAGCGCTGAATGGCGGGGCTCTTCATCAGCTTCGAGGGCATCGACGGCGCCGGCAAATCGACCCATATCGAGGGCCTGGCCCAGGCCCTGCGCGCGCAGGGCCGCACGGTCACGCTCACGCGCGAACCCGGCGGCACCCCCCTGGCCGAAAAGCTCCGCACCCTGGTGCTCAACGACCCCATGGACGCGATGACCGAAGCTCTGCTGGTCTTCGCTGCGCGGCGCGACCACCTGCAGCAACTGATCGAACCCGCGCTGGCCCGTGGTGACGTGGTGCTGTGCGACCGGTTCACCGACGCCACCTACGCCTACCAGGGCAGTGGCCGTGGTTTCGATGCGCAGGTGCTGCGCGTGCTCGAAGCCTGGGTCCAGGCCATGCCGGCCAGCACGGCCCTGCGCCAGCCCGACCTGACCGTGTGGTTCGACCTGGACCCGGCCATAGCCGCGCGGCGCCTGACCGGCGCGCGCGCGCCCGACAAGTTCGAGGCACAACCGGCGGACTTCTTCCGCCGTGTGGCACAGGGTTATGCCCAGCGCATGGCCCAGGATCCACAGCGTTTTGCCCGCATCGACGCCGCGCAAAGCCGTGAGGCCGTCTGGCAGGACGCACTGCAAGCCGTGAAAAACAGAGGGTGGCTGACATGAGTTCGCCGGCGCCATGGATTGCCTTGCAAAGCCAGCAGCTGCTGGCCCAGCGCGGCCATGCCTGGCTGCTGCAGGGTCCCTCGGGCCTGGGGCAGTACAGCCTGGGCCTGGCCCTGGTGCGGGCCTGGCTGTGCGAACAGGCGACGGAGCAGGGCGCCTGCGGCGCCTGCCCCTCCTGCCACGCCATTGATGTACGCACCCATGCCGACCTCTGCGTGCTCATGCCCGAGACCGTGATGCTGGAGCTGGGCTGGCCCCTGGACGAGAAATCCCAGAGCGACATCGACGACAAGAAGCGCAAGCCCAGCAAGGAAATCCGCATCGAGGCCATGCGCGACACCATCGAGTTCGCCCAGCGCACCAGCGCGCGCGGGCGCGGCAAGGCGGTGCTGGTCTACCCGGCAGAGCGCATGAACCATGTCACGGCCAATGCCCTGCTCAAGACGCTGGAAGAGCCGCCGGGCGCTGTGCGCTTCGTGCTCGCCAGCGAAGCCGCGCACCAGCTGCTGCCCACCATCCGCAGCCGCTGCCTGACCCATGCGATGAGCTGGCCGCAGGAACACGCGGCCTTGCCGTGGCTGCAGCAGCAGGGGATGACCGCCGACGATGCCCGCACCCTGCTGCGTGCCGCCGGTGGCCGGCCCGAGGATGCCCTGCTTTTTGCCGCTTCCGGGCGCGACCCCAAAAGCTGGCGCGGCCTGCCGCGCGCCCTGCAGCGTGGTGAGCTTGGCGCCGTGGCCGACTGGAGCCCGGCCCAGCTGATCGATGCCCTGCACAAGCTCTGCCATGACCTCATGGCCCTGGGCACGGGCGCCGTACCGCGTTATTTCGAAAGCGGCGATCTGCCCTCTCCCCCGTCCTTGAGCGCGCTCAGTGCCTGGCAGCGCGAACTGGGGCGGGAAAGCCGCAGCGCCGAGCACCCCTTCAACACCGGCCTGATGATCGAAGCACTTGTGAGCCGTGCCCAAACGGCTCTAAACTAGACCATGTCCACCGCTCCCAGCAACACCCCCCGGCCCAGTGTCATCCAGCTGGCCATCAAGGAAAAGGCTGCGCTATATGCCGCTTACATCCCCTTGTTCACTGAGGGGGGCGTGTTCATCCCGACCACGCGCGAATACCACCTGGGCGATGATGTTTATGTGCTGATGTCGCTTCCCGACGACAACCAGCGCTACCCGGTCGCCGGCAAGGTGGCCTGGGTGACCCCGGCCAAGGCGGCCGGCACACGGACCCAGGGCGTGGGCGTGCGCTTCCCATCCGACGAGAAGTCCCGCATGCTCAAGAACAAGATCGAAGAAATCCTGGGCTCACACCTGACCTCCGACCGCACCACGCAGACCATCTGAGGCCTGCCGGGTGCTGCGCCTCAGGCGATTTCCGTGCCCTTTTGCCATGTACACCGATTCCCATTGCCATCTGACCTTCCCGGAACTGAGGGAAGACCTGCCACGCATCCGCGAGGCCATGGCCGCAGCACAGGTGACGCGCGCCCTGTGCATCTGCACCACGCTGGAAGAGTTCGCCGATGTACACAGCCTGGCCCTGCAGCACGACAACTTCTGGGCGACGGTCGGCGTGCATCCGGACAACGAGGACGTGACCGAGCCCACGCTGGACGATCTGCTGAGCCGTGGCGGCCTGCCGCGCGTGATCGGCATCGGTGAAACCGGGCTGGACTACTACCGCCTGGGTGAACGCACCGTGGCCGACATGGCGTGGCAGCGCCAGCGTTTTCGCACCCATATCCGGGCCGCGCGCCAACTGGCCAAGCCCCTGGTCATCCACACCCGCAGCGCCTCCGACGACACGCTGAGCATCCTGCGGGAGGAAGGCGAAAACGGCTCGTCAGGTTCGGTCGGCGGTGTTTTTCACTGCTTCACGGAGACCATGGCCGTAGCTCGCGCGGCACTGGACCTGGGTTTCTACATCTCCTTTTCGGGCATCCTGACCTTCAAGAATGCCGCCGACCTGCGTGAAGTGGCCAGCTTCGTGCCCCTGGATCGCATGCTGATCGAGACCGACAGCCCGTATCTGGCGCCAGTGCCCTT